>JAKDNC010000186.1 GCA_030452025.1 Nocardioides sp.
TGCTGTTGCTCAGGTTCGTCATGGGGTCCTCGCTATCAGAAGTGGCTCGCCGGACGGCAGCCCAGAAAGGCAGCAGAGCCTCCGCAACGAGGGGGCCGGCTTTCAGGCCTCGTTGCGGCAGCGAAGGAGGAGGCTACGCATCATGACGGAATCCACCATACAACCTGCGGTCGAGCACGCGCGTGGGCCGGGTGCGCATGGCAGGGTTGGGGCATGAAGATCGAGCGCATCGCCGCGGCCGAGCTTGGCCTTGACGTGGCCGAGGAGATCGCCGGCGTGATCACCGCCTCAGAGGCGGGCCTCGGGCTGCCCGCGCCGACCGGGCCGGGGTGGCTGCTCGCCACACAGCACTCCTCCGAGGCGCCCACCGAGGGAGTCTGGGTCGCCCGGGTGGACGGGCGCGTCGTGGGGTGGGCCAATCTGGTGCTGCCGGTCCGCGAGTACACCGACGTCGCGCTGGTCGGAGGTTGCGTGCACCCGGACCACCGGAACAAGGGCATCGGCCGCGCCCTCCACGACTCCGTGACCCCGGCGACCGACCGGCCCTGGCTGCGGATGCGCACCTGGCACGGCTCCCCGGGTGAGCAGGTGCTCGCGGACCACGGGGCCGCACGGACGCTGACCCACGTCGTGCGCCGCCTCGACCTCACTGATGCCCACGGTTCATGGCCCCGCCTGCGCGAAGACCCCGCGGCCGCGGCGCGGGACTACACACTCGTGCGCAGGGCCGGCCCGACCCCGACCGAGGCACTGGAGGAGATGCGAATGCTCCGTGAGGCGATCAACGACGCCCCGGATGCCGTCGAGTTCGAGGCCTACCCACCCGACCGGATCACCGCCTACGAGCAGGACCTCGTGTCACGGCGCCAGACGCAATACGCCGTCCTGGCCCGGCACCGCACCACCGGCGAGCCAGCCGGACTGACCATGGTCTGCGTGGACGAGTTCGCCCCGTCGGTCGCCCACCAGGAGGACACGTCGGTGGTCCCTGCCCATCGTGGTCACGGGCTGGGGCTGCTCCTCAAGCTGGAGATGAGCGAGTGGCTACGCGCCGAGCGGCCCGAGGTGGTCGCCACCGACACCTGGAACGCCCACGACAACCACCACATGATTGCTCTCAACGAGCGGCTCGGACTCACCGTGGTCGCGCACAACTCGGCCTGGAGGTTGACTCGATGAGGACGCTGTTGCTGGTCCACCACTCCCCCACCAAGTCCATGCAGGCATTGACGGATGCGGCGATCCGCGGAGCTGGTGACGACGAGATCGAGGGCGTCGACGTCCTCGTACGCCCCGCGCTGGAGGCCACCGCCGACGACGTGCTCGCCGCCGACGGCTATCTGCTCGGGACTCCGGCGAACTTCGGCTACATGAGCGGAGCCCTCAAACACTTCTTCGATTCGACCTTCCTGCAGGTCGGCGGGGCACTCGACCCGAGCGGCGCTGCCGGGGAGTCCGAGGGACAGACAGTGAAGCGCCCCTTCGGCCTCTACGTGCACGGCAGATATGACACCACCGGCGCCGTGCGCTCGGTCGAGTCGATCGTGGGGGCCCTCGGCTGGCGCAAGGGCTACGACGTGCTCGAGGTGATGGGTGAGGTCGGAGAGCCGGAGCTGGAGTCGGCATACGAGCTGGCAGGTACGATCGCGGCACTGCTGACCGTCTGAGGGAATGACAACGTGCTGATCCGTGTGCCGATCCGTCGCGCCTGCGCGCTCGCGACGATCGGGCTTGCCGTCTTGGCGGGGTGCTCGAAGGGCGCCGACGAGCGAATCGACCCCGATCAGGTCGACGCCGTCGAGAAGCCGCAGATCGGCGCCTGCCGGGTGCTCGAGCCTGACGACGTCGCCAAGTCGAGCAACGCCACGAAGACGGTCGCCTGCGAGAAGGACCACACGGCCGAGACGTTCGCCGTCGGGCCGATGCCCGGCTTCGACGACGCGGACTACGACGACCCTCAGTTGAGCACTTTCGCCTTCCGTGCCTGCTCGAAGGCGTTCGAGAAGTTTCTCGGCGCCGACGAGTCCCTGGTGATGCGGACGGTTGTGAGCTGGGCCTGGTTCCGCCCCTCCGAGAAGGCCTGGAACGACGGGGCCCGCTGGTATCGCTGCGACGTGGTCGGCGGGGGTGAGGAGTCGGAGGAATACATCGAGCTCCCGACCACCGCCAAGGGTCTGCTTCGGGACCGGAACGACGACACATGGCTTGTCTGCGCGGACGGCGCGACCGTGGCCGTCTCGGTCAAGGTCCCCTGCTCGGAGCCGCACACGTGGCGGGCCGTGACGACCATCAAGGTCGGCAAGGAGACCGATCCCTACCCCGGTGACCGTATGGTCGAGGTGAAGTCCCGCGACTTCTGCTCCGACTCGGTCGGGGCCTGGATGAACTACCCGATCGACTACGACTTCGCCTACACGTGGTTCCACGAGGCGGAGTGGGAAGCCGGCAATCGACGCTCAGTCTGCTGGGCAAAGACGGAAAAGTGATGCGCCTACTCTCCACACTCATGACCGCCCTGCTGGTCGTCGTACTCTCCGGATGCCAGTCCGCCGACGGCCCGGACAAGGCCACGCCGAGCGAGAAGCCGACCTCCACCGCGACACCCGCGAAGCCGGCTCCGCGACCCGAGGTCGGCACCTGCCGCGCGATGACCTACAAGCAATCGTCCGCAGCGACCGACGAGTCCAGGCGGGTGCAGTGCAAGAAAGACCACACCGCCCAGACGTTCTTCGTCGACACCTTCGCATCGGTGATCGACGGCCACCTGGTGACCGTCGACTCCGACCATGCGCAGTCTCAGATCAGTGCCCAGTGCCCGAAACACTTCGACGACTACGTCGGCGGCACGGAGGAGGAGCGACGTCTGAGCATGCTCTCGGTGGCGTGGTTCAGCCCGACGGTCGAGCAGTCAGACGCCGGCCAGGACTGGTACCGCTGCGACATCACGCTGGTCTCCTCACCCGAGAAGCTCGGCAAGCTCACCGGCGACCTCAAGGGCGTCCTGGACACCCCCGAGGGGCGCGACCGGTTCGGCATGTGTAGCACCGGTGAGCCCGGCACGCCCCAGTTCAAGCGGGTCGTGTGCTCCTCGAATCACTCGTGGCGGGCGATCGGGACTATCGATGTGCAGCCGGCCAAAGGCGACGCCTACCCGGGCCTGAAGGCGGCCCAAGAATCCGGCGGCTCCTGCGAGGGAGACGCCCGGGCCCGGGCAGATGATCCGCTCAGCTTCCGCTGGGGCTACGAGTGGCCGACCAAGCAGCAGTGGAACGCAGGTCGCCACTACGGCTTCTGCTGGGCCCCCAGCAGCTGACTCAGAAGCCCAGCTTCCGCAGTTGCCGGGGGTCACGCTGCCATTCCTTGGCCACCTTGACGTGCAGGTTGAGATAGACCGGGGTGCCCAGCATCGCCTCGATCTGCTTGCGGGCGTTGATCCCGACGTCGCGCAGACGGGAACCCTGGTGACCGATGACGATCCCCTTCTGGGAGTCCCGCTCCACGTAGAGGAACGCGTGGATGTCGAGGAGTGGCTTGTCCTCGGAACGGCCCTCACGCAGCCCCATCTCCTCGACCACCACGGCGATGGAGTGCGGCAACTCGTCGCGCACACCCTCCAGCGCAGCCTCGCGGACCAGCTCGGCCACGATCGTCTCCTCAGGGGAGTCGGTGAGCTCACCGTCGGGGTAGAGCTGCGGGCCTTCGGGGAGCATCGCGATCAACAGGTCGCTCAACAAGTCGACCTGGCTCCCCGAGACGGACGAGACCGGGACAATTTCGGCCCAGTCGGTGCCGGTCTCGGCACCCAGCGCCTGGATCGCGAGGAGATGCTCCGCGACCTGATCGGAGGTGGCGAGGTCGGTCTTCGTGGCGATGGCGATCTTTCGGGTCCGCTTGACCTTGGTCAGCTCGTTGACGATGAAGGTGTCCCCGGGGCCGATCTTCTCGTTGGCCGGAAAACAGACCGCCACCACGTCGACCTCGGACCAGGTGGACCGCACCAGGTCGTTGAGTCGCTCGCCCAGCAGGGTCCGTGGCCGGTGCAGACCGGGGGTGTCGACCAGAATCAGTTGCGCATCGTCGCGATGGACGATGCCGCGGACGACGGTCCTCGTCGTCTGCGGCCGCGACGAGGTGATCGCCACCTTGGTGCCGACCAGGACATTGGTCAGCGTGGACTTGCCGGCGTTGGGCCGGCCCACGAAGGAGACAAAGCCGCTCCGGAAACCTGATGTCATGGGGACTCCTGTTCGCGTGCGGCGTCGTATTCCGCCCAGATTTCTTCGTCGGTCTTGCCTGCTGCCTTGCCTGCCCGATAGATCGGCCCCGGGTCGACGGCGCGGGGTTGTCGTCTCGCACCCCCGCGCCAGTAGCCCATCACGTCGTACGCCGTGCTCGGGAGCTTGCGTTCGCGCATCAGATGCTTGCGGATCGCCCGCATCTGCGAGGACTCCCCGGCCATCCAGAAGTAGCCGTCACCCTCGGGCCACTCGATGCCCGAAACCACGCCGGCCAGCGCACTCTGACCGTCACCGGGCTGGGCGAGCCAGGTCACCTGGTCCGTCGCGGGGAGGTAGTCGGTCATCTCGTCAGGCACCTCGGCCCAGATCCGGACGGGCACGTCGGTGACCGTCGAGGCGATGCGCCACATGGCCGGCATCGCGGTGAGGTCGCCGACCAGCATCAGCCACGATGCATCCCCCGGCATCGCGAACGACCCCTTGGCCTCGGTGATCGTCACGGTCTCACCGACACAGTCGGTCATCGCCCACTCGGTGACCAGCCCGACATCGTGGACGGCGACGTCGATGACCAGCTCGCCTCCCGACCAGGAACGCACGGTGTAGTAAGGCTCTGGAACTGGCCGGGGACCACCAGCCCGACCCACTCGTCAGGGGTGCCGGTGCTGCGGAACGCGGACAGGCGCTCACCGCCGAGGACCAGGCGGACCAGGTGTGGCGCGATCTGCTCACGGTGCAGCACCTGCGCGGTGTACTGCTCTGCTCGGGTGCTCACCCGGCAAGGCTAGGGCACGCCCCGGTCAGCCTGCGCCTCACGGCTTCCAGCTGGGCCGCAACGGGTAGCCGCTGCGGCCTTTCTCATCGTTGCGGGTGGCGAGGACATGGTGGAGCTCGATCTCGTCGCGCTCGAAAGCGATCCGCGAGCCGGACATGTAGATGCCCCACACGCGGGCCGTGCCCTCACCGACCTCGGCGACGCACTCGTCCCAATTCTCCTGGAGGTTGCGACACCAACCGGCCAGCGTCCGCGCGTAGTGCACCCGGAGGTTCTCGGTGTGCTGGACCTCGAGGCCGGCGTCCTGCGCATCGCGCACGATCGTTCCGGAGCCGATCAGCTCCCCGTCGGGGAACACGTACCGGTCGATGAACGCGCCGGTCTGCGTGGGCCGGTTGTCGCTGCGGGTGATGCAGTGGTTCAACAGCCTCCCACCGGGCTTGAGCCGGTCGCGAAGGAAGGAGAAGTACGCCGGGTAGTTCTTCACGCCGATGTGCTCGGTCAGGCCGATCGAGCTGATCGCGTCGAACCCGGTGTCCATCACGTCGCGGTAGTCGAGGTGGCGCACCTCGGCGAGATCGGAGAGGCCCTCGCGGTCGATCGCCTCCTTGGCCCACTGAGCCTGTTCGAGCGAGAGCGTCACGCCGAGAACGTCAACGCCGTACTCCCGCGCAGCGTGGCGGACCATCCCTCCCCACCCACAGCCGACGTCGAGCAGCCGCTGACCGGGCTTGAGGTCGAGCTTGCGGCAGATCAGGTCGAACTTCTCGGCCTGCGCCTCCTCGAGCGTCTTGGTGTCGTCCTCGAAGACCGCACAGGTGTAGGCCATCGACGGCCCCAGGACCAGTTCGTAGAACCGGTTGGACACGTCGTAGTGGTGGTGGATCACCTCAGCGTCCCGTGTCATGGAGTGGCGCAGGCCCTCCATGGCCCGGCGCCAACGCGGCAGGTGCTCCTGAGGCGGGGGCGGCGGCGGCTTGAGGTTGGCGAGCCCCAGGCCGCGCACGAGCCGCAGCGCCTCGGCCACGGAGGGCCGACGGAAGCGCATGTTGCTCATCAGGAGCTGCATCACGTCGTAGGGGTCACCCGGGTGCGCTCCGGACAGGGCCAGATCTCCCGACACGTATGCGCGCGCCATGCCCAGGTCGCCCGGCGCGGTCATGATGTAGGCGAGCCCCCGCTCGTTGCGCAGGTGCAGTTGGACCTGCGCATCCTTGGGGCCCGCACAGCTGCCGTCGTACGCCGTGAAGCGGACAGGCATTCCCTCGATCATGAGGGATTCGATCGCGTGGCCGATGCTCACCGGATCCGTGGTGCTCACTGACGCCTCACCGCCTTGTCATAGAGAGTGCTCAACTGATTGTCGGGGTCGTAGCGACGCTTGATCGCGTCGAGGTTGGCCCCGTCGTAGAGGATGTCGAAGGTCTCCCGAGCATAGAACGCCTCGGAGTAGAGCGACTTGTGTCCGCCGAATTCGTGAACGCGATCCTCGATCGCGCGGTTCCTGGGTGCGTCGGGTGCGTTGTCACCGACCGGGACGGTGCCCCAGAAGCCGACATTGACGTAGACCTCGCCGGGTTCGAGCGGGTAGGACGGCCAGCTTGCGATGCTCGATCCGGCCCTCGATCGCAGCATGAGGGGGCACAGCCAGACCGGGCGCATCCCGATCTCGGCGTCGAACCAGTCCAGGAAGTCGGGGAGTCGGTCCACCGGGACCTCCACGTCCTGGATGACGCGCTCCCTCGCCGGACGTCCGGCCCGCCGGTCGAGACGGTCGACGACATCGAAGCGTCGGTCCAGGCCGACAAGCTTGTGGTAGACGTCCGAGCGGCGCCAGCGCCGCGGCCAGAGCCGGCGGATCCGTGGGTTGTGCAGCCCGAACGCGCCCGAGCACCAGAACCAGTCGGTGTCCCAGCGCCACAGGTAGTCGTGCATGGTGAGCAGGTCCGTCTCGCGCTCCTGGAGAGACCGGTAGAAGATCTTGTCCCGGGTGTAGTCACTCACGGGGGGCAACCCCCCCGTGTCCCCCCGGTGCGCGCCCGCGCGCCCGCGGGGCCACGGCAGGGAGGGCGCCCCCGGGGCGGAGGCCCCACCCACCCAGCC
>JAKDNC010000187.1 GCA_030452025.1 Nocardioides sp.
CGGATGATCTGCCGCTTGGCGGTCTCCGTTCCCTGTGAAAGTAGGGAGAACGAGCGCGCCAGCCGCGACGGCCGCAGCAGCCGCGATCAACATCGGCGCCCGACCTCGGCGATTGGCCCCGGTAGCCTTTGCGGATTGCTCGAGCTGTTGACCGCGGGCGCTCCACAGTGATTCGAATGTGGTATCGCTCGGCTCGGCGACTCGCCCTGCCGCTTCAAGTTCGTCCCACAGGTCGCGTCCCCTGTTAGCGGTCATGGCCCTCTCCAGTCGTTCTCGCGATTCACAGTCATCAAGTACTTGTCGTGTCCGGGGAGGAGCGTTCGGCGAAGGTTTCTTCCAGGCGGCGTCGGGCTCGAAACAGTCGAGAGCGCGCGGTCCCTGCAGGAATGTCCAACACTGTGGACACCTCGCTTGGGGTGAGGCCCTCCCAGGCGACCAGCAGAAGAACTTCCCTCTCGTCCACAGGCAGGTGAGCGAGCGCCGTCCGCAGTTCGCCCGTCCGGGACTCGGCATCAAGGCGGGCGTCAACAGCAGCCCAGTCTTCGTCCCTCTCTAGCCGGTGACGGTGCGCGCGAGCGGTATTGTCGCGTGCCACCCTTCGCAAGTGGGCTCGAAGCACGTTTCTGGCGACTCCGAACAACCAAGGCCTCAGTTCGCCCCTGTCGGGGTCGAATGCAACGCGAGACTGGTACGCCGCTACCCATGTGTCCACCAGGAGGTCGTCGGCGTCGCCTGGACATCGCCGTGCGAGGTAGCCATGAACCTCTCTGCGATGGGCCCAAACGGCATCGCCGAAGTCCCCGTTGACCGTCATGCCTCACCTCACCTTCTTGCTGTCCTTGTCGAAATGGGGCACGAGCGTTCGCGGAACTGGATCACCTCGCCGTGGGCGGTAGCCAAAATCGCGCTACAATACTTTGGTGCGCGCTCGCAGGTACTTCGTCTCTGCTCGACGCGCCTGCGTTCGGTGGTAGGGAGTTTAATGCGCAGGGCTGCGTTCACGCTCGCTTCAACCCGAGGTTGTGACGAAGAAGCTGGTCAAAGCGTCCGCCTATTCACGAGTCCGGGTCCACGACCGGGGGAGCATCATGAGCGTCACAACGAAGGGGAGTCGCGTGACCGACAGTCCAGCGGCCCCTTCTGTCGGTCGAGCCGGAGCGATGGACACCCCTCCCGGTGGTTGAGCAGCATTCAGCTCCGCGAGCGAGGACGTCGAGACAACGAGCCCCGAGAATCACCGCCCCGGACCCACACCATCCGCGCACTCTTCCCTGCCTGGGTCCGGGTCATCGCACGCGTGGTCGCCGCGCTGGCCATGGCCGCCGGCCTCTTCTCCTAGTGGCAGCCTGCGCACGATCCCAGGGTTCGCTGGCCTCTCGGTCGTGTCCAGCAGCATCAGCTCGCGTGGGGTCGAACTGGTCATCGCGAAGGGCGCCGACCTCACTACAACTCAGTGGTCAGCAGTCCTCGACGCTTCGGGGGGAGTTCCTGTCCGGATTGTGCATGCAAAGGCTGGACCGGGGCTCTACTGATCTGGTTGTGGTGGGGTGCTCTCCGGTCAGGCATTGGGCGTCAACGTCAGCGAGATCGAGTTGATGCAGTAGCGGTCGCCGGTCGGCGTACCCACCCCGTCGGGGAAGACGTGGCCCAGGTGTGACCCGCAGTTGGCGCAGCGCACCTCGACACGCTTCATGCCGAGGGTGTTGTCCTCGATGTACTCCACCGTGTCCGTCATCGGTTGGTAGAACGATGGCCAACCACAGTCGGAGTGGAACTTGGTGTCGGAGACGAACAGCTCCGCCTCGCACGCCTTGCACCTGTAGACGCCGGTCGTCTCGGTGTCGGTGTACTCCCCGACGAAGGGACGCTCCGTGCCAGCTTGGCGGAGGACGGCGTACTCCTCGGGGGAGAGCTCTTCGCGCCACTGCTCGTCGGACTTCTCGACCTGATAACCCATGTCCTCATCCTAGGTCGCGGCGACAATCCGGGCCGCAAACCCACTAACGTGGGGTCATGGCGAAGACTCCGGCGGCAGAGGTCGAGGCGGGCGGGCGCGTGGTGCGCGTCTCCAGCCCTGATCGGGTGATCTACGAGGAGACCGACGCGACGCCGGTGGTCACCAAGCTGATGGTGGCGCAGTACTTCATCGCCGTCGAGGACGGGCTGATGCGCGCGCTGCGTGACCGGCCGACCGCGCTCGAGCGCTGGCCGAGTGGGTTCCGCGAGGGGATGAAGCTTGCCACGGGCCCCCAGGACAGGAACGCCGACGCGTTCTACCAGAAGCGGGTACCCAAGGGCGCGCCCGACTATCTCGAGACCGCCACGATCACCTTCCCCTCCGGGCGTGACGCCGACGAGATCTGCCCGACCGAGATCGCGGTGCCGGTCTGGTGCGCCCACATGGGCACGCTCACCTTCCACCCCTGGCCGGTCCGTCGCGACGACGTGAACCATCCCGACGAGCTGCGGATCGACCTCGACCCACAGCCTGGTACGACGTTCGCGGACGTGGTGCGTGTCGCCGGCGTGGCTCGGGAGCTGCTCACCGACCTCGCCATGACTGGATTCGTGAAGACCAGCGGCAACCGGGGTGTGCACATCTACGTCCGCATCGAGCCGCGCTGGGAGTTCGTCGACGTCCGGCATGCCGCGATCGCGTTCGGTCGGGAGATGGGCAAGCGTGACGACGGCGTCACGGTGAACTGGTGGAAGGAGGAGCGGGGGGAACGGATCTTCGTGGACTTCAACCAGAACTCGCGCGATCGCACCATCGCGTCGGCGTACTCCCTGCGGCCGAAGGCTGGCGCCCCGGTCTCCACCCCGATGACGTGGGAGGAGCTGGCAGGGGTAACGGACCCGGCGGAGTACAACCTCTTCACCGTCCCGGACCGGATGACCGACGGCGATCCGTGGGCGGGCATCGACGACGTCGCGCACGACCTGACCCCGCTGCTCGACCTGTGGGAGGAGCAGGGCGCCGTGGAGCTGAACTACCCACCCGACTATCCCAAGATGCCCGGCGAGCCGCCGCGGGTGCAGCCGAGCAAGAAGGTCGCGGAGCACTGGGATCCCCAAGGCAACAGAGTGAGCGAATGACGGGAGACGCGTGATCGAGGAACCCCATGGAGCGGCGACGACGTCGCGACACTTCTCCGACTACCTAGCCTACTACCGAGCCGAGATCATCGAGAAGGTGACCCGGCTGCCGGAAGCAGAGCTGCGGAAATCCCGGGTCCCGAGCGGCTGGACGCTGATCGAGCTCGTCTCCCACCTGGTCCACATGGAGCAGCGCTGGTTCGTCTGGGGCTTCCTCGGCGAGGACATCGAGAGCCCGTGGGGCGACTGGAGCGTCGATGACGATCCCTGGGCCGAGGGTGTTGACGCGCGTTGGCAGGTCCCGGAGTCCACGACATTGATCGACCTCACCGATGCGCTCACCGCGGTGGGGGAGCGCACCACCGAGATCCTCGACGGGCATTCGCTGCGGGAGTCCGCGCAACCGGGCCCGCGCTGGCCCGGGGCCGTGGAGGACCTGCGCTGGATCTGCTTCCACGTGTTGGCCGAGTACGCCCGTCACGCCGGCCATCTCGACATCGCGATCGAGTTGGCGGGACGGGATCGAGACCGGTGAAGCCCTTCCTCCAAACGGGTGGAGGAAGGGCTTCGCTGAGCGTGCTGCGAAGGATCAGACCTTCGACTTGCCCTTGCTGGACATGCCCTCGGCCACACCGATCAGCAGGAACGCAGCGATCACGGCGACGATGAACCCGAGGATGTTGAGCTCGAAGATGCCTCCGGTGCCGAGGAAGCTGGCGATGATGCCGCCGATGAGCGCTCCGGCGAGTCCGAGCAGCAGCGTGGCAACGAGCGACAGGGCCTGTTTCCCGGGCTTGAACAGCCGGGCCAATGCGCCGATGATCAGCCCGACGACGATGAGTCCAAGAATCTGCATGACTTGCCTCCTGAGGTTGCTGGAGGCATCAGTGTAGATCCACCGGCGCCTGGGGCCGGAACATCTACAACGATCAGGACCAGCGACCGGGCGTTGTCCACAGGCCCCCTCCGCCGTGATTGCAACCCCGTCTCGGGCGCGGCGATCCTTGCCGGATGGACGAGTCGCTGATCGCCGGGCTGTTGAGTGCGCAGGACGGCGTGCTCTCCCGGCGCCAGGTTCTCGCGCGCGGCGGCGACGACAACGACATCGAGCGCAAGCTCCGGCGCAGGGAGTGGTCGACCATCCACCCCGGCGTCTATGTCAACCACACCGGCCTCCCCACCGGGGGACAACTCGCCTGGGCCGCCGTCCTCTATCACTGGCCCGCTGCCCTCGCCGGACGTTCGGCGCTCGACGCCCATCGACTGCGAGGCCCGCGACAACTGAGATCAGCCGACGCCGAGGTGTGCGTCGCCATCGATGCCACCCGCAGCGTCGGCCGTCGTCGCGGAGTTCGAGTACGCCGCCTGGCCGGCTTGGCTGACCGGGCGTTGATGCACCTCTCGCCTCCGCGTCTTCGCCTCGAGGATGCCCTGCTCGACCTCGCCTCGGGCGCCGGGGACGAGTCGGGCGCCGTGGCGGTCCTCGCCGATGCCTGTCAGGAGGGCAGGACCACGCCCCGCAGGCTGCTCGGGGCGTTGAAGCGACACCCGAAGCTGCGCAGGCGCCGACTGATCCACGAGATTCTGGGAGACGTGTCCTCCGGCGCCTACTCGGTCCTGGAGCGCCGCTACCTCACACGTGTGGAGCGGCCCCACGGTCTCCCGACCGCCAAGCGGCAGCGCAAGGCCGTGATGGGGAAGGGCCCCGGCTATCGAGATGTCGAATATCTGGGCCTGCGCACGATCGTCGAGCTCGACGGGCGCCTCGGCCATGAGTGGACGTCCGAGCGCTGGGATGACCTCGACCGCGACATCGCTTCGGCAGTGGGCGACAGGCTCACGCTCCGGATCGGGTGGCGCCAGGTCCTCGAGCCGTGTCGTCTCGCGGCGTCCGTGTGGCGGATCCTGTTGGCGCGCGGAAGCAGGCTGAGCCCACACGGTTGCTCACCGACCTGTCCGGTGGCCCGGATCAGTGTAGAAAATCCGGCGCCTGGAGCCGGAAGATCTACAACGATCAGCTGATCAGCTGGTCAGACGCCGGTCTCGCCCATCTCCTCGAAGGTTTCGCGCTCCAGCAGGTGCAGCACGGGTACGCCGATCTTGCGACGCGCCTGGGAGGTCCAGTCCAGGTGGAAGAACTCCGAGACGACATGGGGGCGGGTCAGGATGATCGCTTCCCGACCGTCGTGCTCGGCCACTCCCGCTGCAAGTGCGTCGATCGGGTGGTCGTGGATGATCTTGCCGTCGGCCACTGCGCCGCCGGCCTTGAGCCGGTTGATGGTGGCGGCGAGATCCTGCTCGGAGCGCTCCAGGCAGTCCTTGCGGACCTCCTCCAGGTCGACCTCACCGATCGTCATGGCGGGCGAGGACATCACCTCGCCGGCAGCGAGTGATCCCATGGCCGCCTCGATCCGCGCCGCGGCGTCCTCCACGGGCAACAACACGTGGTAGGCGACCTGCTGGTCGGACTCGAGCTCCTCGTGCAGCGAAATCACTTGGCTGGCGTCCGTTTCGGTGAGCGCCTGTTCGCAGAGGAGCAGGACGTCGTAGTGCTCTTCGGTGTTCATCTGCCCATCGCCTCCGGGTGTTGAGTGTGCTCCAAGACTAGCGCCGTGGGAGCGGGGAAGCGCCTCCCACCCGCCGGTGTCACTGGCTCGACAGGGTCACTGGCTCGACAGGATCTTGTCCAGGTCATAGCTGACCGGTTCCTCGAGCTGGTCATAGCCGCAGGACTCCGGGTCCCGGTCCGGACGCCACCGCTTGAACTGCGCCGTGTGGCGGAATCGTCGCCCTTCCATGTGGTCGTAGCCGACCTCGATCACCCGCTCGGGGCGCAGTGGGGTGAAGGAGAGGTCCTTGCCCGCCGACCACCTGGACGCGGTGCCGGGGACACGTCCGGGATTGGCGATCGCTTTTGGCCGGCTCGGTCGCTCGCTCGTTCCTCGCTCGTCCCGGTCGCCAGCCGGCAAGAACTCCTGCCACTCGCCCCACGGATGCTCGGAGATGTCACAGACCAGCGGCTGGAGCTCGGCGAACAACTCGGCCCGGCGGCTCGCGGTGAAGGACGCCGAGACGCCGATGTGCTGCAGCTTCCCGTCGGCGTACAACCCCAGCAGCAGCGAGCCGATCAGCGGCTCCTCGGGCGTCGATGTCTTGTGCTCGCGGTAGCCGGCCAGCACCACGTCCGCGGTTCGCGCATGCTTGATCTTCATCATCGTGCGCGCGTTCGGCTGGTACGTCGACCCGAGCGGCTTGGCGATCACGCCGTCCAGGCCGGCGCCCTCGAAGGAGGTGAACCACTCCTGCGCCTCGGCGGGGTCGGTGGTGGTGCGGGTCAGGTAGCACGGTCCGGCCAACCCGCCCAGGGCCCCCTCGAGCCCCGCGCGACGCTCGGACAGTGGTCGGTCGACGTACGACGTGTCACCCAGCGCGAGCAGGTCGAAGGCGACGAAGCCGGCCGGTGTCTCCTCGGAGAGCTTCTCGATCCGGGATGCGGCCGGGTGGATCCGCTCCTGGAGCACCTCGAACTCGAGCCGACTCTGCTGACCGGGCGGGGCGACGGCGACGAACAGCTCCCCGTCGAGCACGCATCGTTCTGGGAACTGTTCGCGGGCGGCGGCGACGATCTCCGGGAAGTACCGGGTGAGCGACTTGGTGTTGCGCGAAGCCAGCTCGACCTCGTCACCGTCCTTGAACATCAGACAGCGGAACCCGTCCCACTTCGGCTCGAAGGACAGGCCGCCGTGCTTGTCCGGATCGGGGATGCCCTTGACCGGCTTGGCCAGCATCGGCTTGACCGGAGGCATCACGGGAAGGTCCATGGAGCGAGGCTAACGCCCGCACGAGGGAAGGTGTGTGAGCGCTTCGCAGTGGGTCGCAGTTAGGGTGTCTCCATCATTCCCCGGTTGGTCTGCCGGCAGGGCCCGCCTGACTTTGAATCAGGATTAGCGACGTAGGTTCGACTCCTACCCGGGGAGCG
>JAKDNC010000188.1 GCA_030452025.1 Nocardioides sp.
CCAACAGGGCTGCGCACTCAGAGAACAGGCGGTCCACGTCGTACCCCCACGCATCCATGTGGTCCAGATAGTCGCGGTTCTCGTCGGGGTGCACGACCTTCACCCACGCCTCCGCAAGGTGCGCCTGGGCGTTCTCCAACGTCCGGTGAGCCACCGGCCAACCGTAGAGGTCTTCGAGGACCTGGTGCACCAGCACACCCTTCGCCTGCGCTGCGGTCGGCGGGTCAGGGATCTTGTCGACCACCTTCGCGGCGTACATCCTCGGGCACTGCAGGAAATCCCCTGCACGCGACGGGGATAGGCGCTTGGGGCGGGCGTCCTCCCACGGGTCGGCCGCCACGGTGACTGTCACGGGGATGCTCCTTCTCGCGCTGCTGGTTGCTCCGAACACCACCACGCTAGAGGCACCCACCGACACCCCCTGCCATTCGAGAAACCCGGGTACCCACCGAGCTCGCACTCTCGTAACGTCGAGGTCAGACCAGAAAACACGACCACGTTCCCCAGACAGGATCACCCCATGGCCACCGCCCTCACCACACGAGCATCACGGTTCGTTCACGCAGGCGCACGGTTCGCCGACGCCACCGCCCGCTGCCTGCAAGGCACGTTCCCCGACGCTCACGCCGGGGAGCCTGGCGCCACCAGCGATGGGTACGACTGGCAGGTGGTGGTCCCCGCAGCTCGTGGCCAGTACGTGGCCACAGTGACCGTGGTCGACCCACGGGTGGTTCTCGACGAGGGTGAAGCCCCCGACGCCGAATATGAGCACCGGGGAGTGTCGCTGAAGCTCACCGGCTCCTGGAGCGGGACCACGACGACATTCGAGGTCCCTGGCGGGTTCTCCGCGATCCCCGACATCGGTGACCCGGTCCAGGTGGACCCGCGCATGTTGGCGCAGAGCATCGTCCGGCTCATCACTGAGTTCGAGTCGAAGAGCCCCGCGCTCTCCCTGGGTGTAGCTGCGGATCCGGCTGTCTGACTCCCCGAGGGGAGTCAGACAGCGTCCCACCTTTTCGCGATGTCCACGATCCGTGCGTACTTGTACTGGTGGGCCCGTTCGACGGTCCTCGTGACCCCTTCACGGAACTTGGCGAAGATGTAGAAGATCGACCCGGGGTGGGCTTCCGGGTCGTCGGGGTCGTACATGTCGGGTCGATGCAGCAAGATCACGATGTCAGCATCATTCTCAATATCGCCGGACTCACGCAGGTCGGACATGGTGGGCTTCTTGTCCGGGTTGCGTTCCGAGCCGCGACCCAGCTGCGAGAGCAGCACGATCGGTACGCCGAGACGCTTCCCCAGGTCTTTGAGACCACGGGTGATCTCTCCGATTTCCTGCTGCCTCGACCCGCTGCTGCGGCGGCTGCTCTGGTCGATCCCCATGATCTGCAGGTAGTCGATCTCGATGAGGCCCGGGGTGATGCCGGCGGTCTCCCACATTCGGAACTGCTGGGTGGCGAGCCCTGCGATCTGGGTGACGGTGAGGCCGCTCCTTTCGACGATGACTCCGTTTCGGTGGGGGAAATCGCTGGATGCATTGCTGATCTTCTCCCAGTCTTCTTCGGTGAGTTCTCCGTTGCGCACGCTGCTGTAGAGCACCCGCGCTTCGGCGGAGATGAGACGCTTCGACACCTGTCCGCTGGTCATTTCCAGGGTGAACAGCATGGCGCCGAGGTCCTGGCGCAGCGCCGCACGGAACAGGTCGGTCGCCACCACCGACTTCCCGACCGAGGGGCGTCCGCCGATGACGACCAGTTGCCCCGGTTGCAGACCCCCCAGCGTCTCGTCAAGGTCGTTCGACCCGACCGACAAGCCCGGCAGCCCTTCCTGTCTTCCGGTCTCCTCGATGCTGTTGATCGCTTCCAGCCACGCATCCCGGATGCTCAGCAGGTCGCTGCCGCCGGGTGCGTCCATCATCATCGAAGTCATCGCGCCTTGGACCGCGGTCAGGGCGCCCTCGTCGTCGACCGCGACGTCTCGGACCTGGTTCAAGGTCCTGATCAGCTCGTGCTCCACGCGGCGCTTCCTCGCCAGCGACCGCACCCGGTCAGTGAGAGTTTCGACGTCGGCGGGGAGCAGTGGGGAGCCGAGCCGCAGCTCGGACAGCCACGTGGAGAGATCGTCTGCGACGTCCCCACCGCGCCGCATCAGGTCACGGACCCGGGCCGGGGTGGGGTCATCGCCCTGCTGGTAGGCGGTGATGATCGCCCGGTAGGCCACGCCGAGGCGCAGATTTGTGAAGTCCGCTTCGCTCTCGATGAGTGCCGCCGCCTTCGGCACGAGGGTGGGGTGGCGCATGAGGCCACCGATCACACCCTGCTCCGTTTCTGGGTCGGCGAGGCCCGGGTGCAGCTCTGGGTTCTCGGTCATGATCCAGAGGGTAGAGCGTGGCGGGGATCAGGTTGCCGTGCTCCTGTGGGAGTCATGTGCTGGCCTTCTTCGCCGGAGCCTTCCTGGTGGTCTTCGCGGTGCGCTGCTTGGCCGACGACTTCTTCGCGGCCGAGGCAGAGGTGGAGGTGGCCGCGACTGGCTTCTCGGCCGTCGTCTTCTTTGCCGGCGTCGTCTTCTTCCTGCCACTCTTGGCCGCAGTCTTCTTGCCCACGGTTTTCTTCGCCGGGGCCGCAGCCGCTGACTCCTCCACTGCCCTGCGCAGCGCCGTGCCTGGTTTGAAAGACGGCGTCGCTGGGCCTGTGGCCTTCAAGTTGCGGGCGAACGTGCCAAACCCGGTCAGAGTGACCTTCTCCCCCGCCGCCACCGTCTCGGACAGTACCCCCAGGTGGGCCCGGACGATCTCGGCCACCTCGGTGACTGGCTTCCCAGTCCGGGCGGCGACAGTGTCGATGTGCTCTCGCTGGGTGACCATGACTGCCTCTCCTCATACGGGTGTGTCGGGGACAGCGTATGGAACCCGGCGGCCACTGTCACCGGTTCCCCAGTCCTCCCGCTTACACCGGCTAGTCTTGTGTGGGGCATCGGTGCAATTCGGTACAGTGTCACCACACGGCATTGGGGCCCAAAACCCCCGTTGACGGGGCCCCATTGGCAGCGGAAGGTGGAACCCATAAGGCCCGGCTTTGTCGGAGCGGTCGGGTAGACACAACCCAAGCGGAGGAGTCCAACACCATGAGCATCGAATACACGCCCCCCGAGCGGGCGAAGGTCGAGTACGTCGCCTACACCCGTGTGCCGAAGCGGTTCGGGAACAGTGAGACCGGCGAGGCCACCGACTTCAGGTCCAGCGTTTTCGTCCGCGAGTTCTCGTCGGTGCTGGTCAAGAGCTACGAGAACAAGTCAGGCGAGTTTCACGGCGAGACGATCCGCTGGGGGGCCGTCATCTTCGACGCCGCCTCCCTGGGGATGGAGGGCTACAAGATCGACTTCGGGGGCCAGGTCGAGGCCGGTGGCGAGGCCGCGGTCCTGCTGGAACGTGCCCACAAGGAACAGAAGCCAGTGATGGTGGCGATCGAGACGATCCGCCGGGGCAAGAGCAAGTCCGCCGGCGACGAGATCGACTGCACCGACTACGTCCACGATCTGCGCGGTGCCCAGGCGGATGGCCAGAAGGGCAACTCGAACATGACCGGGGATAACACCAAGAACCGGATCGTGGGGGTCGGAGCCGCCGGGCACCCGGAGACGTTCGTGTTCACCTCCGAACTGACCACCGACCCGACCGAATGGCTGTCGCTGCGCGTCAACGTCGACCACACGCTGCCGCCTGCCGGGTGGCGCATCCACAAGGGCGGCATCATCCCCTCCCAGAACGCCACCGCAGGTGGCGACACCGTCGACGTCGACGACCTTGCCGCCCGGGTGGCGGAGCGGCTGCGGCCGATCATGTCCGGCAACTCCGCCGGTCGACCCCGGCCCACCCAGAACGATGGATTCGCGACGGAGTCGAAGGAATGGGAGCCCTGGAACAGCGACGGTCGCGTCAACCTGGGTGGTTACCTGCTCGCCAAGGAGCGCGCCGTGTTCGCCGAGGCACACCGGATGGTCACCGAGGTCGACCCGACGGCGAGTGTCGACGAGGCCTGGGGCCTGGTGCCGGTGCTGCACTGGATGGCCGACACCGTGCAGCACGCCACCTACGGTGCCGGTGCGCGCCCGAACCGCACCGCCAAGTCCCACTTCGAGGCGTCCAAGTGGGCCGCCTACGTCTACACGACCCTCGCCGAGCGCGACAGCACCTACGCGTTCACGAAGGATGCGGTCAGCGACCCGGCGGCCCAGCAGGTGTGGGCGAAGGCAGTCGTGGAGGCCGCATCCGGCCTGTACCGGATGGCGGCGACGAACGTGGAGACGCATCTGACCGGGCGGGCCCCGGCCCAGTCGACCGAGCCGATTCCTGCTCCTGCACCGGAGAAGACGCACAGCGCGGCGCCTGCAGCCCAGGGACCCGAGCAGAAGCCTGAGCAGGGGCCTGCCCCGAAAGCCACCAGCGGGGAGGCCAGTGATCCGCAGACGACGAACCTTGACGAGTGGATCAACACGGCCGCCAACCCGGCTCTGGTCGAGCGGTACGACGGGCTACTGACCACCGCCGGCCAAGCGGGCAACCCGGAACGGTTCCACGCGCTGCTGGAATCCCAGTTCGGGTCGTGGCAGATGACCCAGATCGCCCACGACGACTTCGAGAAGGCCCTGGCTCAGTGGGAGGCCGACGTCGACGCCTTCACCAAAGCCGCCTACGCCGCGTGGGTGGCCAAGCCCGGTGACAAGGCATGACCGTCGACGTCCAGCGACTCGTCGAGCAGGGCTACTGGCGTTGCTCGGGGTGCTCGGCGCTGCTGCGACCGGGCGCCACCGAGTGTCGGTTCTGCCACGCCCCCGGACCCACCAATCCCTCGTCCGCATCCCCCGTGGTGGGCGCCGCGTCCGGGGGCGGGGGGAAGAAGCAGAAACCCGCCACCCCCTCGACGAAACCGCAGGCGCTCAACCCGGAGGCCCGTCGCGGCAACCTGGGCAGCCTTGCCGAGCTCCCCAGCGGATCCCTGACGTTGGTCGTGCACGGCCTACCCGTCCAGCAGGGCTCACTCGTGCCGGTCGCCCCCGGTGTAGTGAAACGCGACGACGGCCCCAAACTGGTGGCATGGCGCGACAAGATCACCCGTGAGGCTCTGCGCGTGTGCGGCTCCACCTGGGTGGCCCCCAACGCCGGGGTCCGGGTCGACCTGGTGTTCACCGTCAACCCGCCCGAGTCGGCCCCCACCACGAAGCCGGTGCCCGCCGACGGCTACCGGGACCTCGACAAACTCTCCCGCGCTGTCGGTGATGCCTTGTGCCCCTCCATCAAGCCGGGTACCTCCCGGTTCCGGGTGCTGGCCTCCGACATGCGCATCAACGGCAACCTGATCGGCCCGGAGAAAACCCACCCCCGTCCGCTGCACACCCATCCGTGGGCCCTGGACCAGCCGGGCGTGGTCATCCGCCTCACCCGCGGTGACCTGCCGGTCAATGTCGTCGAGAGCGACGACGGATACGCCCTGCTGATTCCCTGCCCCGACCCGAACGCACCACCCGTGTCCGACCCACCACTGCCCAACCGTCTCAGGAGGGGAACCTCATGACGACCACACAGGAACGCCGTCTTCGCTCCGTGCCAAACCGCAAGCCGAAGGCTCCACCACAGCAGAGGCGACAGCCGTTCGTGCGGGAACCGGTCGGCGACCAGACCTGGTGCCAGGCCAACAGTCACATCTACCTGTCACTGCAGCCGCCGTCCTGGAGGGCTGCCCCAGCACAGGTGGCGGCCTACGAGAAGTACACCGGCATGGCCCGCGACTGGTGCGCCAACCGGTGCCCCCTGTTCGCCGAATGCTTGCGTGATGCGCTCTCCGGGCCCGGCATGGAAGGTTTCGTGGCTGGTACCACCGAAACCGAACGGGAGCGGCTGCGGGAGACCGCAGGTATCACCCAAGCGACGTTCGACAGTGACGAGGCAGCAGGGACCTATCCGGCGCCGTTGCCGAAGCCGGAGCCGGGCAAGGGCTACGACCTGTCGGCCACTGCGGCGGCGGTGGCTGCCGAACCGGATGCAACGTACGCGGAACTTGCCGAACGGTTGGGGATGGCCGAGGTGACGGTGAAGCGGCACTGCCGCAAACTGCGCGCTGCTGAGGCCTCCGGTCACCCGATCCAGACGGCCCCGGCAACCGAGTCGGATACCGAGCTGTTTCCGGTCGACGTCGTCCATGCCTACCGGGCGATGTTCCGTACTGCCTGACCCCTTTGTCCCGTGGTCGATCCGACGACTCCCGCAGGTCCGACAAAGTGGGGGTGTTGGGTGTCGGTGGTGGCCGATAGCGTCTCAACTGTCGGTGCCCCTCGACACCCGGTGGGTCACCAGAGAGTCAATCAAGATCAGTCCCGAAAGGAACCAACACATCATGGTCGCATCCGCTTCCTACTTCGTGCGGCTCACCAGCCAGCCGGAACTGCGTACCCCCAAGTCGGGCGGCGACTCGGTCTGCGTGTTCAACTGCGTCCAGATCGACCGGGTCGAGTCGCCCCGCGGCTCCGGCAACTGGGCCGACCGCGAACCGGCCTTGTTCATGCGCTGCACCGTGTTCAACGCGTCGTTGGCCGCCAACATCGTCGAATCCAACTATCGTCCCGGCACCCGAGTCATCATCGACGCATCGCTGCGTCGTGAGAGGGACTGGCAAGACAAGGAGGGCAACACCCGCCGCGGCGACGTCGAGGTGATCGCTGACGACTTCGCCGTCTCCAACCGGCACCTGACCGTCACCACCGGGCCCCCGGCTGGCCGGCAGGCCCCGGCCCAGCAGAATGACCAGCCCGCCGCCGCTGCGGCGGCGAATGATCCGTGGGCTCAGCAGCCGCCGGCCAGCCACCCTGCTCCTGCTCCTGCTGGGAACGACCCGTGGGCCGCACCGGCTGCCTCTCCCGCCGACCCGTGGGCAAACAACTAGGCCCCCGGCGGCTCACGATCTGCGGCTGTGGGGCCTACCCGGATACTCGACCCCCAACGGGTAGGCCCCACAGCCGTTGCATGTCCATCCAACGGAGAGACACCACCCCGTGCTCATGCTGCTCCCCCCTGTGTACT
>JAKDNC010000189.1 GCA_030452025.1 Nocardioides sp.
TCAGTGACCCCGGCGGCAGCCAGTCCGCGCCCAGCAGGGCCGCCACGTCCGCCAACCCGGAGGTGTCTCCACCGACCGTGTCGGAGGCTGCCGCGATTCGCTCGACCATGACTCGACCAACGCGTTCCTCGACCGTCTTCTCGGCCCACGCGATTTGCCACGGAGACACCTGGCCGTCGCGGTGCGTCCGGCCCGTCACCTGGCGCCCAGCGATCCCCGAGAACCGGGCCTGGTGGAACACCCCAACCCGTGGGTCGGTGGACGCGACCACACCACCGGACAGGGTCTCACCCGCATGCAGGCTGATCGAGGCGGTCACGGTGAACACGCACACGGACGCTTGTCCGGTCTGGAACCGCATCCGCTCGGCTTCTGTGTCGAACCGGCCCTGTCCATACAGGCGGGCAACGTCGAGGCCGGCGTCCTGGAGACGTTCGGTGATCGGGTCGGCCGCGGTCTCCACGAACTCCACCGAGCACGCCACCTGGCGCCCCGCCTCCACCTGCTGCGCGATCCAATCGACGGTCGAGTCGACCCGGATCAGTCCCGCCTTCTGCCGGAACCGCAGCAGTGCGGCCCGGCCGCGGGCGGTGTTCTGCCCGCGGCGGGCCAGCCCCATCTCGCGTTGGAACTCGCCCCATTCGCTGTCGTAGGCAGCCGCTTCGGGGGCAGTGAGGGTGACCGGCATCCCCGAGATCGGGACCGGCCCCCACGGGGCGGGCCGGTGGATCATGCCCGGAGGGTCAGCGTCGGACAGCCACCCGCGGACGCGATGCAAATCTCGAGCTCGGGTGGCCGGGTCGTCGGTCCAGGTGTGCCCGTAGCGGCCCTTCTCGATGGTGATGCCTTCCCTGGTCAGGGCCGCAGCGAACGCCTTGAGCCGCTCGTCCTTCTTCGCCCGGTACCACTCAGTGATCGGCTGCGCGTGATGTTGGGCGTAGGCGGGGATCAGGTAGGGCAACTCCAATGGGCTCCCACCGGGGGTGGCGGTCGCGTGGATCACGAACGGTGCCTTGCTGGGCGGCCGGTTGAAGCCGGACACCTTCACCCAGTGCTGCCAGCGTTTCGTGGTGGTCCGCCGCAACGCGTGCGCTTCGTCTGCGATGACGATGTCCCAGTCCCAGGCGTTCACTTTCGCCAGCCGGTCCCAGGTGGTCACTACCCACTCCATGCCTCCGTCGCCGACGGCGGCGATGGTGCGGCACCAGTGACCGATGGTGATGGCGGCGGGGCGGTCAGCGACCACCAGTACCCTCCGGGCGTCCCGCAGCTTTCCGACCGCCCGGGCGCCGAGGATCGCCGAGATGGTCTTCCCCACCCCCGGTTCGTCGGCGAGCAGGAACATGCGTCCCCCCGCGGCAGCTTTCAAGGTGATTGCCCTGGCTGCCTCCACCTGGTTGGGGCGGGGTCGCATCTGCCCGTTCGCGGTCGGTGGCGGTGCCGGGCAGTCGGGGTTCAGCTGGTTCTCGATAAACCTTCCCAGCGTGTAGGGGCCGGGCCGGTAGGTGGACATCTGGTCGGACAGTCGTTCCCCGACGTACAGGTGCGCTTTCGCATTCGGGTGCCACCTGACCCCGGGGATTCGGACGAGACCTTCCGGATCGTAGGGAATGTCGAGCACCCACACCCGTTCGCCTGGTCCTGGCTGGGGTAGCGGTTTGTCGGCCGGCTTCCGGCTGCGGGGGGTCGTGCTCGTCCGGCGCCGGCTGCTGGTCGAGCTGCGGCGTGTCGCGGTGCTGCGGCGCTGGCGGGTCACGTGAAGGAACGTACCGCGGCAAAGGATCAGGTCCCGCCCTCCCGCCTACGTGCTTTCCAAGGCAGGGGCCGGGCGCCCTGGTGCTGAGGGGGTCAGGCCGAGGCCAGCAGGTCGGCCAGTGCCTTGCCCACGGTCTCCCCGAAGGCGGCCGGATCGCTGAGCACCAGGTTGGTGGCGCTTGGGTGCACCCGCGGGTCCTCCCACGGCGTCACCCACAGCACCTTCACTCCGGTGCGGGTAAGCCGCTGCACTTCGCCGTTGATCTTCGGGTAGGTCTCGCGCAAGTCGCCGTCGGTGACGACCACGACGGCGCGGGCTCCGTCGCGTTCGGAGGTCAGGTGCAGGGCGCCGTCGAGGGCCCGCAGCGACAGTGCGCAGCCCGCGGAGCCTCCACCGCATTTGGCTTCCTGGACGCGTGGGGGATTCTGTCCCGGGTGCAGGGTGGGCGCCACGTCGCTGTTCCATGCGACGGCGGCGGTGGTGCCGGCCATGTGGGAGACGGCCTGCGCGACCGCCCACGCCAGGTCGGCGGTCACTTCTTGCCAAGTGCCCATCGAACCGGAGACGTCGCCGGAGAATCCGACCGTCAACGGTGGCTGTGCTGCTTCGCGGCGGCGGGTCTGCTTCCACGGCTGTGCGGTGATCTTGGCGCGGGCTGCCTTTTGGGCGTCGCGGCGCATCATTTCGCCCATCTTCATCCGGCCGGGGGGCGCGGCGGCGGGGGTCCTGGTGCGCGTGACGGCCCGGAACTGTGCCCGTCGCAGTGCCCACGTGAGGCGTCGCGCCTGCTCCTGCAGTCCTGCGCCGGGGGCGCGTTCCATGATCCTGATCGGGGCGGTGCCGTGGCCGAAGCCGCGCTGGTAGGCAGCCTGGGTGACGCCCCGGGCATGTTCCCTTTCGGCCTCGCCCGGGTCGTTGGGGGGCGGGGGGAATGCTGCGGCCTTCGCCTTCCGGTCCGCGTCGTCGGCCACCTGAGCGGCAGTGTCGCGGACCGCATCGGTCATGGCCGGGGCGTCCTCGTCCTGGTCGCCTTCCCCACCACCGTTGTCGTCGGTGTCGTCGGTCCAGGGGTCGGTGTCGTCGGGGAGGTCGCCTCCGGTCCATGAGCCGCACGGCAACCGCTCCGCCTCCCCCTCGCTGGGGTCGTCACCGGTGTTGCTGGGGTCACCGTCCTGCTCCCCCGCGTCGCCGGTCTGGTCGGAACCGTCCGACTCGCCGCCGTCGCTGCCGTCCTGGTCGCTGCCGATGCGGTGGTCCAGCATCCCGCCTTCGCCTTCCCAGCGGGCCACTTCCTCGTCCACCGGTTCCGGATCCGGCGCCGCAGGGGGCTGTTCCAGCGCCAGCGCCGCCAACCGCTGCCCCAGCCGCAGCAGGGTCGCGGTGTCGCCGTCGGAGGCGGCGACCGCCTCACGCAGCACCGTCTCCGCCGCCGCCAGCACGTCGGAGCCAAGCACGTTCCTGACTTCCTCGCGCAAGGTCGCGGTCTCCTGCCGGTCCAGCACACCGGCCTCCACGCGGCCCAGGAACAGCACGGCGCTGCGCAGTGCCTGACTGCGCGTCGTCGGCGTCTCGCCTCTCGGCAGCGACAGGGCCCCGTCGGAGCACAACTGGATCGCGGAGGCACGCAACCACACGCGATCGGCGGCACGACGGGCTACGAGACGGCCCTCGATGCGGGGTTCCTCCAAGAGCACCGCCCAGCGGCGTGCAGCCGGGTCGCTTCCCTTGTCGAACGTTAGCCTCGTGTGTGCGGCGTGAGCCGCCTCGTGGCAGGCGGCTCCGACCATCTGCGGGTGCCGAGCCCGGTCCAGTCCGTCGTTCGGGTCAACGGTCGCCGGATCGACACTCATGTCCCAAATCTTGGTGGCGGTAAACCGAACCTCCGCCAACGCCGGGATGAAGCAGGCGATCGGGTGGGGCCGCTTCTCCTGCTCGTCGTCGGGGCGGGTGTCGGGAGCCACGTGGGCGATCAGGTCCGTGCGGCCCGACACGGTGCTGACAAACCGGCCAAACCGCGACGACACTCCTAGCCATGAGTCGTGGGCCGGGTTCTCCCACGGGGAGGCCTGCTCGGTGTCTACTTCGGCGATCGTGGTCATGGGTGCTGCTCCCTGCTGTGCGTGGTGTTGCTCCGACACCACACACGCTAGGGCCGGGCACCGACGCTCGCTAGACGGGTTCTCCCGACCCGTGCGCCACCCACGTAGAGCCTTCAGTCACGGGTTCCCCGCTGGCCTTGCTGGGTGAGCTCAGAAGCGACAGGCGGACAATCGGCCGACGGGCAGCCGAGTGCCAGGACTCCTCTGAAGGGTTTCCGTTGCGGCGCTGTCGGCCCTTTGAATCGGACTCAACCTGCGTTGACGACGTCGTGCCATGGCCCGAAGAACCCGTCTAGCGAGCGTCGGCGGCTGCCTCTAGCGTTGTGGTTGTCGGAGCAACACCACGCACAGTCGTTCAGGGAGAAGCAACCACAATGATCGTCCTCGGATACGTGATCCAAAACTTGTCGTCACCCACGGAGAAGATTCATTCGGCGTACGCCCTCGATGCCGGTCAGTACGTGGTTTCCCACGGCCCCGCCAGCAGCGCCGGCACCACCCGCCCCACGCCGATGAACACCATGGAAGCGGCCCGCAAGGTCGCCAGCATCATGGCCACCAAGCAGAGCGAGGGGTACGACCGCATCGTCGTGCCACTAGTCATGGCCGAACTGCCCGACGGCACCACCCACCGCAACCTGCGGCAGGCAGTCACCGACGCCCACGCCTCCGGGCTCACCACCGAGTTCACCTTCCCCGAGTCGGCAGTAGAGCAGTTCCTCGCCGCCGTCTCGAACCAGTCGCCCGCCCAGCCGGACCCGGTCACGATCGGCACCGCCGCCCGTGTCGAGGACCGCGACAACGCCCTCACGCTCCCCGACGGGGAAGCCCTGGTCCGCCCCAACGGCGAGACCTACCTGCCCCGTGACCTCGGCGGCCACACTGACGTAGCCGCGCTGCGCGCACTGCGCCCCGCCGACCTGTACCCGCTGCTCGCCGGGGAACCTGGAACCGGGAAGACAGCGCTCGCGGATGCGTCGTTCCCCGACCTGATCATGATGCAGTGCCACGGCGATATGACCGTGTCCTCACTGGTCGGAACGCACCTTCCCACCCCCGACGGCGGCTGGGTCTGGCACGACGGGCCGCTGACCCGCTCCATGCGGGAAGGCCGTCCGTTATGCCTCGACGAGGTCGACAAGATGCCCGACGAGGTTTCCTCGGTGCTGCACGCGGCCATGGATGGGCGCAAGACGCTGCAGATTGACGACCGGCCCGACACGGAGCCAGTAACTGCCGCCGAGGGATTCTTCGTGATCGCTGCCTACAACCCCGACAGCCTCGGCGGAAAGGGCCTCACCGAGGCGATGCTGTCCCGCTTTACCGTCCAGATCGAAGTCACCACCGACTACGCCGCCGCCCGCAGCCTCGGCGTCCCGGGCGACTTCGTCACCATCGCGGAGAACCTGACCACCAAGGCTACCGAGGCCCGCGCTGCCGGGGGCCGGGGCGTGTGGGCGCCGCAGATGCGTGAACTGCTCGCCGCCAAGCGACTCATCGACGCAGGCCTCGGCGCCACGTTCGCGGCCGGGTCGATGGTTGCGCAGTGCCCGTGGCCCGAGGACCTTGACGAGGTTCTCACCGTCGCCAGACAGGTGACCGGCACCGAAGTCCAGCCGCTGCGTCTGGGGGCGCAGGTATGAGCACCACGCTCCCCCTCATCGACCCGGCCAGCGACGCCGACACCGACGTCACCATTCACGCTCGGCACTGGAACCCGTACCGGCACCACGACTTCGACGTGGTGGCAGTCAGGTTCCCCCGGGAGCTTGATGACGACGAAGCCGACACCGCTGCAGGTCTGTTCGGTTACTCGTGGGCCCAGCACGGCGCCGCCCGCCACACCGGCGACATCGGGGATCAGCCGATCGTGTGGCTCGACCTGACCACCATGGTGGTGTCGGCTCCCATGAGCCGGCGTCCGGAGAAGACCCGCACCAGGGCCCAAGCCACCGCCGACCTGTTCGGGGACTTCCTTGCCTACCTCACCGAAGGGTCGCCTGTGCGCAAGACCGGGGACCGTCTCGTTAACCCACTCGCCAACGTCGACCCGGGGCAGGTGGAACTGTTCATCGCCTAGAGCACATCGTGTCGGCGGCTCTCGTGCCCCCGAGCCGACCGACACCCCAGGGCGCCTGGCCCTCCCTGTTAGGCCCTTGGGTTCCCCGGCATCAGGGGGCCAACCACACGACGACGGAGAGCCTGGAGGCAACCGACAGCCCCGGCCCTCCGCCGTCGTGCTCACTCACCAGGTGCCCCCTGGAGAGGGAATGACGGACAGGTCCCGCGGCCCCCAGCTGGTGGCTGCCTCGGGTCGAGGTTGCCGCGCGAGAAAAGGGGGGGATGGCAGACCACACGAACATCCGTACCGTGAGGATTGTCGGAGCAACCCGCAGCACCGAAACCCCCTTGGGAGCCACCATGAGCGTCAGCTTCTACGCCGCACAGCACGACAGCGACATCGCCGGCTGGAGCATCAAGTGTGCCTGCCTCACCGTCGCCACCGGCATCATCGCCGAGACCAGCAGCGGGACCGAGGCAATGCTCCCCACCCGCACCCCTATTTGCGGCGACCAGCTCTGCGCCACAGAGTCCGGGTGGGTGACCCCAGTGCTCACCCTCGAATCGCCCGTGGTGAACCTCTCCAACACCAACGCCCGGTTCGTCCTCGACAACCTCGGGCTCGGGGCAGTTGAGGAACTGTTCGGTGGGCTGCCGGCCGAACAGTTCCTCGGCCGCGTACTCACGGCGTTGGCTGTTGCACCCACCGACGAAGGCGTCCCCGCCCACGACACCGACGGCGTCCTCGTCGAGGAGCCGATGGAGGCACTGCTGGAAGCCATCGTGGCCGCACCCACCAACGCGGCACCTGTGCCGGACGCTGCTGCCCGGTGGATCGAGTGCGGGCGACGGCCCGGCTACCTGCAGGACGTCGTGGAGCGGTTGCATGAGGTCGCACAGTGGGCGATCGACCACGGCCGCGACGTCCTGTGGGACTGACCGGCGGGTCGGTTCAGGAGACCCGGCGCTGCCGCCACTCCCCCAGCGCCACGTCGGCCAACCTCTCCAACGTGGAAGCATCTCCGAGCTGCACTGGGCCCTGCCCACTCGGACTCGAGGTCTCCTCATCCGGGCGGTCTTGGTCGCCCTGACGGCCCGTCTTCGATGAGTGCTGCCAGGAGGCGAGTACTTGGCCCACTTGGGCCACGT
>JAKDNC010000190.1 GCA_030452025.1 Nocardioides sp.
TGTCGGCACCGTCGAGGAGGACGTACGCCGAGACGTAGGGAGGCTTGATCTTCTGTCCGAGGAAGGGGACGTTGACGATGCAGAAGGTGGTGATGGTCCCGGTGTGGGCGAGCTCGACCTCTTCGCTGGTGGGTACGCCGTCCACCGGGCAGGCGCCGCGGGGCGGGACGTAGACCTTGCCGCACGTCGGACAACGCTGGCCGAGGACCCGGCCCTGGGCCAGGGCTCGGAAGAAGGCACTCTCCTCAGGGCTCGCGGCGTAGAGGTAGTCGAGGTGGACCGGCGTGACGAGTCGTTCGTCCTGACGGGCGGCAGCCCGGCGAACGGGGAGCCTGGCCTCGCCCGTCGCCGGGACGAAACTGGCGATGTCGGTGATGGCGCCGGTCGTCTCCTCACGCCACCGCGGCTCGACCCGCAGGCCGACATGGATCCCGTCCCGGCCTGCATCGAGAGCGTGGAGGAAGGGCCTGGTGGCGCCGTCGAGTCGGACCAGAACCCAGGCGAACGGACGGTCGAAGGGTTGGTCGGCCACCGGTTCGGGGACCCAGGACCACGACTCCACGGTGCCGGCGGGGCCGACCTCGACGAAGTCGGTGACCTGCTCATGGCTGACCGGGTCGAATTCGGGCGGGGGTGCGACCACGTTCCCGTCGGCGGTTCTGCCTGCAATGATGCGCGCATCCCTCAACCCGGCGAAGAACTCGCCGAGCACGGGGCCGACGGACCGCGTGTAGTCGAAGCTGACACGCATCGGTGCGGTGAGGGTCCGGTTCTGATCGGGGGCCATGGTCAGAAAGTGAAACAGGTTCTAGTGTGGGGCACAAGCATTTCTGCGTGAGGAGATCGAGATGAAGCTGGGCCTGCAACTTGGATACTGGGGCGCACAGCCGCCCTCCCGGGTCGGTGAACTGGTGGCGGCCGCGGAGGAGAGCGGGTTCGACGCGCTCTTCACCGCGGAAGCCTGGGGGTCGGACGCGTTCACACCGCTGACCTGGTGGGGGCGGGAGACCAGTCGACTGCGTCTCGGCACCTCGATCGTGCAGATGTCGGGCCGCACACCGGCGTCGATCGCCATGCACGCCCTGACCCTCGACCACCTCTCGGGTGGACGCGTGGTCCTCGGCATGGGAGTCAGCGGGCCCCAGGTCGTGGAGGGATGGTACGGACAGCCCTTCGCCAAACCGCTGGCTCGGACGCGCGAGGTCGTCGACATCATCCGCAAGGTATTGGCCCGGGAGGCGCCGGTCACCAACGACGGACCGCACCACACCCTCCCGTACGACGGTCCCGGCTCGGTCGGGCTAGGAAAGCCGCTCAAGCCGATCGTCCACCCGCTGCGCCCGGACATCCCGATCTGGCTGGGAGCGGAGGGCCCCAAGAACGTGGCCCAGACAGCCGAGATCGCCGATGGCTGGATTCCGATCTTCTACACACCGAAGTCCGCGGCGATGTACCAACCGTGGCTCGACGAGGGTTTCGCGCGCGAGAGCTCCCGACGTACGCGGCAGGACTTCGAGATTGCCGCGACCTGCCACCTGCAGGTCACCGAGGACGATGGGCCGTCCAAGCAGGCCGTCCTCGACTCGCTCAAGCCGACGGTGGCGCTCTACATGGGTGGCATGGGCGCGAAGGAGGCGAACTTCCACAAGCGGGTCTTCGAGCGGATGGGCTACGAGCACCTCACCGATGAGGTGCAGCGCCACTACCTGGCCGGCGACCGGGAGCGGGCGGCCTCCCTGATCCCCGATGACCTGGTGGACGACATGCACATCGTCGGCAGCGCCGGCTACGTCCGTGACCGGGTGGCCGAGTGGGCCGACACCGGGGTGACGACGCTGCTGCTCAGCGCCCGCACCCCCGACGAGGTCCGTCAGGTCGCGGAGGTAGTCGGATGATTCGTGCTCTCGGGGCGGAGCTGCACCGCCCGACCCACAACGGCGACCTGATGGTGGCCGCCCTCAGGGCCCACCGCGACGATCCGGTGATGCTCCTCGGGGATGTGACGCTGACCGGGGGAGAGGTCTCGGCACGGATCAGTCAGTACGTTGAGGCTTTCGAGGCGCTCGGCGCCGGAAGTGGTACGTCGACCGCACTGCTGGCGCTGAACCGCCCCGAGGTCCTCTTCATCCTCGGAGCGGGCCAGACGCAGGGGTTCCAACGCACGGCGCTGCATCCGATGGGATCGCTCGACGACCACGCCTACGTGGTTGCCGACGCCGGGATCACCACCCTGGTCGTCGATCCGGTGCCGATGTTCGTCGAGCGCGCCGCAGCACTCATGGAACGGGTCCCCTCGCTCTCCAAGGTCCTGACGATCGGCCCCGTGCCCGAAGAGCTGGCAGGCTTCGGCGAGGACCTGGTCGCGGCTGCCGCGTCCTACGATCCGGTGCCGTTGACGGCGGCCCCACTGGATCCCGACCACATCGTGACGATCACCTACACCGGAGGCACCACCGGCAAGCCCAAAGGCGTGATCGGCACGGCGAGCGCGATGAACACGATGGCCCAGATCCAACTCGCCGAGTGGGAGTGGCCGGCGAACCCGCGCTTCCTGATGTGCACGCCGCTCTCGCACGCCGGCGCCGCATTCTTCGTGCCGACCGTGATGAAGGGCGGTTGTCTGCACGTGCTGGCGAAGTTCGACCCGGCCGAGGTGCTGCGGGTGATCGAGGAGCAGAAGATCACCGCGACGATGCTGGTGCCTTCAATGCTCTATGCCCTTCTCGATCACCCGGACTCGCGGACCCGGGACCTCTCGAGCTTGGAGACCGTCTACTACGGCGCCTCGGCGATCAACCCGGTGCGGCTGCAGGAAGCTCTGAGGCGCTTCGGCCCGATCTTCGCGCAGTACTACGGCCAGTCCGAGGCACCGATGGCGATCTGCTATCTCGGGAAGGGCGACCACGACGAGGCGCGTCTGACCTCGTGTGGGCGTCCCTCGGCGTTCATCCGGGCAGCGCTCCTGGGCGAGGACGGAATGCCCGTTGCGCAGGGCGAGCCGGGGGAGATCTGCGTGTCCGGCCCTCTGGTCGCGGGCGGCTACTGGGACAACGAGGCCGAGACGTCAGCAACATTTCGGGACGGGTGGATGCACACCGGCGACGTGGCCCGCGAGGACGAGGACGGTTTCTGGTTCATCGTCGACCGGACCAAGGACATGATCGTCACCGGCGGCTTCAACGTCTTCCCCCGCGAGGTCGAGGACGTCGTCGCGGAGCACCCGGCGGTGGCCCAGGTTGCCGTCGTCGGGGCGCCGGACGACAAGTGGGGTGAGGCGGTGACTGCCGTCGTCGTCCTCCGCGACGGCGTCGAGCTCGACGAGGCGATCACCAGCGAGATCGTCTCCTCGGTCAAGGAACGCAAGGGTTCGGTGCACGCGCCGAAGCGGGTGATCGCCGCTGAGGCCCTGCCGTTGACCGGTCTGGGCAAGCCGGACAAGAAGGCATTGCGCGCGCAGCTCGCCTGATGAGGCGTTCAGCGTGCGACGGCGATGATCAGGTGCGCGCCGAGCAGGCCGGCCTCGGTTGCGGCGATGTTGTTCTCGATCCTGGTGACGAAGTCGGGGCCGAAGATGACCGCGGGACTCAATGTGTTGCCGGCCGGGGCACTCGGGGCCCCCGCCTGCTCCCGAGTGCGCTCCCGGGACGACTCGATCCGGAAGCCGGCGGTCTCGAGATCGGCCCTGTAGTCACCAGGGGTGGACACGAACGATGTGCTCTCGTCGACCGCCCAGGGCAGTGGGTAGGTGAGCTGTCCCGCTCCGGTGCGCATCTGGTCGTAGACGGCAAACCTGCCGCCCGGAGCGAGCAGTCGTCGTACCTCGGTGAACACGGCGACCTTGACTGGGAGGTTCATTCCGACGTGCAGCATCATCGCGGTGTCGAACGAACCATCCGGCAGGTCGATGGCGCTGGCCGACGTGGTCAGGAACGTGGCCCGTGCCGCAAGACCGGTCAGCTCGGTCAGGATCGAAGCCGACCTGATGAACTCCGCCGTGAGGTCCACGCCGACTGTCCGGGCGCCACGCGCCGCAGCCATGCGGCATCCGCCTCCGATTCCGCACCCGACGTCGAGCAGCCGGGTGCCGGCGTCGACCTCCAACTCATCGAGGACGTGCGCCGTCGCCGCCGCGAACCCGGCATGCAGGTGATCGATCGGGGCGAGGTCCTGCGGGGCGAGCCGAGTCGTGTCTCCGCCGCCGGCGGCGACGGCCGCGAGGATGGTCGCGGCAAGGTCAGGGCTGCCGTAGTGGTCGGTCACCTGCTTGTCGACGTCCACGTCTGCCTCCGGGTTTCCGTTCCAGACTACGGCCGGCCACGGGTCTCCGCCAGACACAATCAGGTCATGGGCGGTCAGTGGGAGCTCAGCTGCCGGTGAAGTTCGGCGTGCGCTTCTCGGCGAAGGCGCGCGGGCCTTCCTTGGCGTCGTTCGAAGCAAAAACCGCGGCGCCGACCCGGGCATCGTCGGCCCAGCAGTCGTTCTCGTGCATGCCTTCGGAGTCGCGGATGGTCTTCAGGACCGCCTGGACGGCGAGTGGCCCGTTGGCGGCGATCAGGTCGGCGATCTCATGCGCCTTCGACAATGCTTCCCCGTCGGGTACGACATGGCCGATCAGCCCGATCTCCTTCGCCTCGGGGGCCCTCACATGGCGTCCGGTCAACAGCAGGTCTGCCGCCACCGTATAGGGCAGCTGGCGGGGGAGCCGCACGGCCGATCCGCCCAGGGGATAGAGCCCCCACTTCGGCTCCGAGACGCCGAACCGTGCGGACTCGCCGGCGATCCGGATGTCGGTGGCCTGCAGGATCTCGGTCCCCCCGGCGATGGCAGGGCCCTCGACAGCGGCGACCAACGGCTTGGTCAGGCGAAACCCCTTGAGCAGGGACTTGATCACCGAGGGGTCGAACTCACCGGAGGAGAACTTCTCGCCCGGAGCGCTCTTCGACATCGCCTTCAGGTCTGCGCCGGCGCAGAAGTAGCCACCGGCTCCGGTCAGGATGGCGACCCGGATGGAGTCGTCGGAGTTCACCCGCTCCCACGTCTCCTCCATGATGGCGAGCATCTCTTCGGACAGCGCGTTGCGCGCCTCGGGCCGGTTCATCGTGACCACGAGCGTGTGGCCTGTTTGCTCGACCAGGCAGTGCGGGGACTCAGTCATGATCGGCACTCTAGCCAGAAACAAGAACGTGTTCTAGTCTTTCGGCCATGGCTCTCAACATCGCTGATCTCTTCGAGCACGCCGTCGATGCAGTCCCCGACCGCCACGCCATCCAGGTGGATGACCGCAAGGTCGACTACAACGAGCTCGAGGCGGATGCGAACCGTCTGGCCCACTTCCTGCAGTCGCAAGGAATCGGGGTCGGCGACCATGTGGGCGTCTACGCCAAGAACGGCGTGGAGCACGTGGTGGCGCTGCTGGCGATCTTCAAGTTGCGCGCGATCGCCGTCAACGTGAACTACCGCTATGTCGAAGGCGAACTCAACTACCTCTTCGACAACGCGGACCTGGTCGCCCTCATCCATGAGCGCACCTACACACCGTTGGTCTCGGTCTGTGCCGGGCAGCACGATCAGCTCCAGACCTTCGTGGTCATGCCCGATTCGACCGATCCGGCTTCGGACGCCGACGTCTCGTCGTACGGCGGAGTCCTGTGGGCCGACGCGCTGGTGGGGCAGAGCGCCGAACGCGATTTCGGTCCTCGCAGCAACGACGACCTCTACATCGTCTACACCGGCGGTACGACGGGCTACCCCAAGGGCGTGATGTGGCGCCACGAAGACTTCTGGCGGGTCCTCGGCGGTGGCATCGACTTCATGGCCGGCACCCGATTGGCGGAGTTCGACCAGTCCGAGCAGGCCGCCGCGAACGACTCGATGGTCACTTTCCCGCTGAGCCCCCTGATGCACGGTGGTGCCCAGGCCGCGATGCTGATGCACCTCTTTGCCGGGCACCTCACGATCCTCGCCCCGCGGTTCGACGCCAGCGAGATCTGGAAGATCGTCGAGCGTGAGGGGGTCCAACTCATCTTCATGACCGGCGACGCGATGGCACGACCCCTGATCGAGGAGTTCGAACACGGGTCGTACGACGCCGGCTCACTGGTCGCGGTGGCCTCCAGCGCAGCGATCTTCAGCCGCCCGGTCAAGGAACGCTGGATGGCTGCGTTCCCCGACACGTTCTTCACTGACTCGGTGGGGGCTTCCGAGACCGGGTTCCAGGGCACCGGATTGCAGGACAAGGACAACATCATGGGCGAGGGCGCAGTGATCAGCCTCGGGCTCGAGTCCGTCGTGCTCGACGAGGACAACTCGGTCCTCGACGCCCACGGGGACGTCGGTGCGGTCGGCCGACTGGCCCGCTCCGGCAGTGTGCCGGTGGGCTACTACAAGGACCCGGAGAAGTCGGCCAGGACCTTCCTCGAGATCGACGGCACCCGCTACTCGATCCCCGGGGATTTCGTGCGCATCGAGGGAGAGAACAAGGTCACCCTGCTCGGGCGCGGATCCAACTGCATCAACACCGGGGGAGAGAAGGTGTATCCGGAGGAGGTCGAGAACTCGCTCAAGGGACACCCGGACGTGTTCGACGTCCTGGTGATCGGGATCTCCGACGAGCAGTTCGGGCAGAAGGTCGCAGCCGTCATCCAGCCCCGCGAAGGGACCACCCCCGACCTCGAGAACCTGCGCGACTTCCTGCGCGGCAGCCTCTCGGGCTACAAGTTGCCGCGGGCGATCACCGTCGTCAACGAGATCCCGCGCCACGCGACAGGCAAGGCCAACTACCCCGAAGCGAAGAAGTTGGTCACGGGGACCGTGGCGGTGCCCTGATGCGGTCCCCGATCTGCGAGACCTTCGGGATCGACTACCCGATCTTTGCGTTCACCCCCTCCGAACGCGTCGCGGCCGCCGTGTCGCGGGCGGGAGGCCTCGGCGTCCTCGGGTGCGTGCGGTTCAACGACGCATCCGACCTCGACTCCACGCTCTCCTGGCTGGACGAGAACACCGACGGCAAG
>JAKDNC010000191.1 GCA_030452025.1 Nocardioides sp.
TCGGCCCGGCGAGTCGATGAAGTGTTGGAGCTCGTGGGCTTTCCCGCGGCCGCCCGACGTCGAGCCGGCGGCTACTCGATGGGTATGCGCCAACGTCTTGGCCTGGCAGCGGCCATGCTCGCCGACCCACAGGTGCTGCTGCTCGATGAACCGGCGAACGGCCTGGACCCGGAGGGGATTCGCTGGCTGCGCGACTTCTTGCGACACCTCTCGTCGGAGGGGCGGACCATCTTGATCTCCAGCCACATGCTCCAGGAGGTCGAGCAGACTGTTGACGACGTGCTGATCATTGCCAACGGCAAGCTGGTCAAGCAGGGGCCGATGGCTGAGTTGAGTGGGCAGGGGACCGCGCTGGTGCGATGCAGCGCCCCAGACCGGCTGGTGGTGGCCCTCGAGCAGGGCGGGATCCTCAGTACCCTCACCGAGGACGGCGCACTCACCGCGACGACATCCGACCTGCTGCGAATCGGTGAGCTCGCCTTCGAGGCCGGGGTCGTGGTGCATGAGCTTCGCAGCAACTCTGCCGACCTTGAGCGGCTCTTCTTCGAGCTCACTGAGGCGCCGGAGAATCTCAACCGCAACCTGGGCCCGCCGAGCGAGAACGATGCTGCCGTGTCCAGCAGTGTTGGGGACCAGGACGAAGGGGGGGCCTGATGGGTGGTGCAATCCGCTCTGAGATCCGGAAGATCTTCAGCACCAGACTGTGGTGGGGCCTGCTCATCGGTGTGGTGGTCATCGGTGGCGGCGTCTCGGCGTTGTTCGCCTCACTGGTCGGGACGACGAACGCGGGGCCCGACCCGGCCGACAACCCGTTCCTGATCATGTCCCTGGGAACCGCGCAACTGATCTATGCGGCAGGCTTCTTCTGGTTGATCGCTCCATTGATCCCGTTGGCCCTCGGGGTCATCCTGATCACCCAAGAATTCCGGCACCAGACCATCACGGAGACGTTCCTGGCAACTCCGCGCCGCTGGAAGGTGCTGATTTCCAAGACCGTGGCGGTGGTCGTGATCGGCGTCGTCTACGGCGTGGTGAGCGTGACCTCGTCGGCAGTCTTCGGTGCGCTCGTGCTCAAGATGAAGGGGGAGCCCACCTACCTCGGCGATGACCAGGTGTGGCGCACCTTTGCGATGATCTTGCTGGTGTTCGTGCTGTGGGCGTTGCTCGGCTTCGGGTTTGGCATGTTGATCCGCAATCAGTTGGCAGCCGTTTTCATCGCTCTGGGCATCGCCCTGATCGCGCAGATCATCTTGCAGGTGCTCTTCAGTGCGCTGGGATGGGAGACCGCGCCCAAGCTGCTGCCGAACAGCTTGAGCCAGGGGATGCTGGTCACCTCTGACCCCACCGGTGGCGCCGGTGGTGGCGGCTCACCCTATTTCGACTGGTGGATCGACGCGCTGATCTTGCTCGGCTACGCCATCGTGCTCTCCGGCGTGGGGTCGTGGCTGCTCTCCAAACGCGACATCAGCTGAGCCTGGGGACCGATGCGATGGCCGGGTCCAGCAGCGTCGGGTGAGGTCGATCGACGGCGAAGTGTCACGAACGGTTCTCGAACGCTGCCCGGCCTACCTTCCTTCCACCTGCTCGACCACGAGCGGGCCGACGGGAGAAGAAGGTCATGCCCAACTATCAGGAAGCGCGAGAGCAGCAGATCCAGGCACAGACGCGAACGCGTATCCGAGGCACAGAGCTCCGGGACCACGGGTTCAAGGGATGGAGGGTCTTCGGATGCGTATGTGTGACCGAAGAGGGATGCCCCTGCAAGAGTGTCTTCTGGTGGGTGAAGGACGAAGACATCCTGGCCGAGGGACGGACGGACGAGCGGACCGAGCATGGAGATCCGGTGACATGGGTCGAGGTGCACAGATCGGCTGACCTCGTCGAGGAGCGACTCACCTCCTTCCCCGCGTCGGAGGCGGACGCGATCGCGAGGGGTGTGTCCAAGAAGGACTTGATCAAGGGGGCCTTCGCTGCCGGCATGGCGGTCGGGAACTGGCTCAACGCCAACACTTCCGTTCAGGAGGACGTTGCAGAACCGGTCGTCGACGTTGTTCTGGACTTCTTGAAGGACCTGTGGGACTAGATGTCTCCTCGTTCCCTGATCCCGGTCCGGGACACCGAGCTCGAGGTCGACGTGCTGGGCGCGGGAGATCCGGTCGTGATCGTGCAGACGGCCCTGGCTGCCGATGAGCTCCTGCCGCTCGCCGACCTGGTCCAACGCGAGGGATGTCAGGTGATCCATTACCACCGGCGGGGGTACGCCAGGAGTGGCGCAGCGGCCAGTCACCCTTCGGTGGCCGAGGACGCAGCTGACTGCCGCGCGCTGATAGCGGCGCTCGACATCGCGCCGTCGCACGTCGTCGGGGTCAGCTACAGCGCTGCGGTGGCCCTCAGCCTCGCCTCGTCGTCACCGGAGTGCGTGCGGACCCTGAGCGTGCTGGAACCCCCGCCCATACATGTGCTCAGCGCCGCACAGTTCCGTGCAGCGAACGCGCAACTCTCGGAGACTCATGCGACGCAGGGATCCGGGGCGGCTCTCGAGCAGTTCCTGAGGATGCTCGTCGGACCCGACTGGCGTGGGGAGTGTGAACGCCAACTGCCGGGATCGGTGGCGGTCATGGAGCGTGACGCACCCACCTTCTTCCAATCCGACATCCCGGCAATGCTCGCTTGGACCTTCACTGCGGAGGATGCCGCGCGGATCCGATGCCCCGTCCTGTACATCGGCGGGAGCGAAAGCGGTCCCTGGTTCGCGGAAGTCCGCGACTGGGTCGGCCAGCTGCTGCCGCAGGTTCACGACACATCGATCAGCGGCGCCGGACACATGCTTGCTGCCACCCATCCCGCCCAGGTGGCGCACCAGCTGATCAACTTCGTTCGCAATCACCCGTGAACAGGGCCGGCCACCTGCTCATACCCGGCCGGTCCGGTGGACCCGAGTGTCCGGGTGCGAGAGGCTTGAGGACATGGAGATGAGCGACGTGGCCGAGATGGCCGCCCGGCTCGAGGGCGTGCGTTGCATCGACCCGGGGAAGCTGGCCCAGTGGCGCTACCACGGCCGAATCGTGGCGCGTCAGCTTGACGACGAGCACATCGTGATCCGCGCAGACTTCGACTACCGCGACCTGCTCCTGCGGCAGTTCCCCGACACGTTCAGCGTCCCGAATCGGTTCGCGAAGCACATGATGGTCGTGGCCAACCTCGCCGCGGATGCGGGCGCCATCGAGGACGCCCTGGTCGCCGCGTGGGAGCTCCAGCACAACGCCGACTGAAGTCGACCGGATTGACGGTGCCCCGGCAGACCCGGGCGCTCTTCGGCTCAGGAAGCAGCCGTCACCCGGTGGTCCTCGGACATCCCGTGAGCTTCGTCGAGTCGGCCGTATCCGACCTCGCCGAGACCGAACCTCTCGTCGTACGCCGCGATGATCGCCGGCTCCAGATCGTTGCAGCGGGCGCCCTCTTCGGCGATCGACCCGACCGAGGCCGGGTCGAACCTGACCTCCAGGGCGTCGTAGACCACCTCCAGGAGGGGACGTAGCCGCGCGGTGTCGTCGAGCACGATCACCGAGCTGAACAGCCACGCGTCGCGCACCATCCGCTGGGCGGTGCCGATCAGCTTCACCTCCCCGCGGGCGTTGACCGAGTGTGCGCCGGGGCAGTATTCACCCGGCACCTCACCCACCCGCGCGGCGATGCCGAGGTCGTGGAGCACGTCGGCCAGCATCGCGCCGTAGTCCTCGAACCGCGCGTCCATGCCGCCCAAGGACTCCGGGTCGCGTTGCACGTGGTCCACGATCAGTGCGGACGACGTACAGGCGACCGCTCGGCCGCCCGAGGCGCGTACGACGGGTTCGAAGCCCGCTGCACGGCAGGCTGCGGCTGCTCTCGGGAACCCGGGGCGGTTGGTGTCGCGCCGGCCGAAGGCCACCATCGGTGTGGGCGTGAAGACCCGCAGCGCCGATTCGGTCTCGCCCCGACTCGCCCGCCGGAGCAGGGTGTGGGTCGCCGCCATCTCGAGGGCAGGGTCGGCATCGGCCACGCGGCCGCGGATCAGGTCCATGCCCCGCAACCTAGCCGTGTCGCACCGTCGTCACTTGACCAGTGATCCACGGCTACGTGAATGAGAGGTCGTGCAGGGTGGTGATCCGGGACCCGGTGAATTCCGGGTGGGCGTCGTGGCGGTCGAGCAACACGGCTCGCAGCCCGGCGTCGAGGGCGCCCTGCACGTCCTTGTCTGCCGAGTCGCCGACCATCACTGCTTGTCTGGGGAGGACGCCCAGCTCCACGCAGGCGCCGAGGAACGGCCGAGGGTCTGGCTTCCCGGCGGGATACTCCGAGCTCGAGAAGACCGGGACTCCCAGGTCATCGAGCCCGACCCGCTTCATCTTCAGCGCCTGGTGCGCCGCGTCGCCGTTGGTGAGGACCGCAGCGACCAGGCCGGCGACCCGGACGCGCTCAAGGGTCGGTCGGGCATCCGGGAACGTGGCCCAGCCAGCCTCGTAGCGGGTCAGGTATCCGGCGAACGCCGCATCCGCCCCCGCATCGCTGGACGTCTCGCCGAGGAACTCCCGCACGCGCGCCCGACGTTGTTCGGAGAAGGTCAGCTCACGTGCCTGGTAGCGCGCGTAGTGACGATCGGAGACCGACTTCCACCGGGCGGCCAGTTCCTCCGTGGTGCCACCGACGCCGCGTTCGCGGGCCCACTCCACGACGGCGGCGTCAGCCGCCGAGGTGTGGTCGAGCAGGGTGTCGTCGAGGTCGAAGAGGACTGCGCGGATCACGTGCCCACCCTAGGAGGCTTCCTTGCCCAGCAGTCTCCTGGGCAAGCCCGCATCGAGCTTCGCGCGGCCGCGAGCACCGCGCGGTGAATCGTCGATCTGTCGTTGCTCCCTGCGAAGAGGCCGACGACACGTCTGCCTCCTCGAGGTCGGCGCACCTCCTCCGCCATTTCGTGGGCCATGACCGCTTCAGTACCCGAGCACGGCGACACACGTGAGACCGCCGCCGATGGTCCGGCGAGCGGAGTAGCCTCCCGGGCATGCCTGGTTGCACGAACGCGTCGGTGATCTTCGACCCGTCGCTGACCGGATACGACTTCGGCCCCGGACACCCGATGTCGCCGGTCCGTGTGGACCTCACGATGCGGCTCGCCGCCGAGCTGGACCTGCTTGCCGGGCTCCCCGGAGCGAAGGGCACGTTGCGCCAGGTCGCGCCGTCGAAGGCCGGAGAGGACCTGATCGCCACCGTGCACACGCCGGAGCTGATCGAGGCGGTCACGAGGATGGGTCTCGACCCGACCGGAGTTGACCCGGTCCACGGACTGGGCACCGACGACAACCCCGCTTTCCGCGGCATGCACCAGGCCGGTGCCCACGTCGTCGGCGCGACGGTCGAGGCGATGCGCCAGGTCTGGACCGGGGAGAGCCTGCACAGCGCCAACATCATGGGTGGTCTGCACCACGCAATGCCGGACCACGCCTCGGGCTTCTGCATCTACAACGACGTCGCCGTCGGGATCCAGTGGCTCCTCGACCAGGGCGCCAAGAAGGTCGCCTACGTCGATGTCGACGTCCACCACGGCGACGGGGTCGAGAAGGCGTTCTGGAACGACCCGCGGGTGCTGACCATCTCCCTGCACGAGACCGGCCAAGTGCTTTTCCCGGGCACCGGCAACGCCGCAGACCTCGGCGGCCCGGAGGCGAAGGGGAGCGCGGTCAACGTTGCCCTTCCACCTGGCACCTCGGACGCGGGTTGGTTGCGGGCCTTCCATGCTGTCGTCCCCCCGCTGCTGCGGGAGTGGCAGCCGGAGATCCTGGTGACCCAGCACGGCTGCGACACCCACATGGAGGACCCGCTGGCCCACCTGATGCTGAGTGTGGACGGCCAGCGGGCGTCGTACCTCGCGCTGCACGACCTCGCGCACGAGCTGACCGGCGGCAAGTGGGTGGCCACCGGCGGTGGCGGTTACGAGGTGGTCGGTGTGGTCCCGCGGGCCTGGGCGCACTTGCTCTCGATCGTGGCCGGCGACCCGATCAGCCCGCAGACGATGACCCCCGGCGGCTGGCGTGAGCACGTCCAGATCTCACTCGGGCGGGTGGCGCCGTTCCGGATGACGGACGGACGCAACCCCGCCTACCGGGACTGGTCGGAGGGGATGAATCCCGACACCTGGCTGGACCGGGCGATCAACGCGACCCGCACCGAGGCCTTCCCGTTGCACGGGATCGACCCGTCTCCCTACTGACGGGGGTTGATCCCGGGGTCCGGGCGTGACACCGTGTCCGCGTAGTTCAATCCGACACGCCGAGTGATCACGGATTATTTTCCGTCCACTCTTCCCCATTGGTCACACAAGGCTCTATCCTCTCGGGAGCGGGCACGAACCACATCAGCGGGGAAGCTGATGGCGTGTCCGAACAGAAAGTGGTGTGCCATGGCTGCTCATTCGGGGGACATCTCGGACGTGAAGTTTCTGACGATCGCCGAGGTTGCGACAACGATGCGCGTCTCGAAGATGACCGTGTATCGCCTGGTGCACAACGGGGATCTTCCTGCGGTCCGGGTGGGTCGTTCGTTCCGGGTGACCGAGAAGGACGTCAACGAGTACCTCCAGAAGAGCTTCTTCGACGCCGGCTGAAATCGGTCCTGCATCCTGCGACCAGCGGTCAAGTGACCGCTGGTTTCGGCTGCCCGGGGCTGGCGGATAGGCTGTCCCGGTCGCCCTGGCCGTCCGTCGGGGCAGACGCAAAGCTCTGGAAGGAAAACAGTGGGTTCTGTCATCAAGAAGCGCCGCAAGCGTATGGCGAAGAAGAAGCACCGCAAGCTGCTGAAGAAGACGCGCGTTCAGCGTCGCAAGCTCGGCAAGTAAGCATCGCGGGGGCTGGTTCATGGGCCGGATCGTGCTGGTCACCGGAGTCTCTCGAGACCTCGGCCGCCGGTTCGCGCGGGAGATCGCGCAGGATCCTGCCGTTGACCGTGTGATCGGCGTGGACATCGTCCCGCC
>JAKDNC010000192.1 GCA_030452025.1 Nocardioides sp.
CCGGCGCTGCCCTGCACTTCGTGGAGCATGGGCTCTCCCCCGATCCCGGTGTGGCGCGGTGGCAGCATCGCCTCGATCCCGTCCAGGGGCTCCTCTGCGGTGGCTGTCAGCTGAGCCGGGATGTGCCCGCGCTCCTGGTCGAAGCCGGGTTCGTGGTGGGGCCCGGCGATCAGCGCTACCTGCCCGGTCCGAGGATCGGTCGCCCCTGGACCTACGGCTACTTGGGAGCCGCCAAAGCCTCAACCTCACCTTGAGGGTGAAGGCTTTCGCTGCTGGTTTCCCCGCCTACCCGGGGAAACCGGCACTTCCCAGCCGAAAGATCAGCCGGGAAGTGCCGGTTTCGGCCAAGGAGTCGCGAGTCCGAGGTGCTGCGAGTCAGAGGTACTGGCCGGTGTTGGAGACCGTGTCGATGGAGCGGCCGGGTTCGGTGCCCTGCTTCCCGGTGATCAGGGTGCGGATGAAGACGATCCGCTCCCCCTTCTTGCCGGAGATCCGCGCCCAGTCGTCCGGGTTGGTCGTGTTCGGCAGGTCCTCGTTCTCCTTGAACTCATCCACACAGGCCTGGAGCATGTGCTGGACCCGCAGGCCCTTCTGGTCGTGGTCGAGCAGGTCCTTGATCGCCATCTTCTTGGCCCGGTCCACGATGTTCTGGATCATCGCACCGGAGTTGAAGTCCTTGAAGTAGAGGACCTCCTTGTCGCCGTTGGCGTAGGTGACCTCCAGGAAGCGGTTCTCCTCGGTCTCGTTGTACATCCGATCGACCGTCGCCCGGATCATCTCCTCGACACATGCTTCGGGATTGCCCCCGAACTCGGCGAGGTCATCGGCGTGCAAGGGCAACTGGGAGGTGAGGTACTTGCTGAAGATGTCGCGCGCAGATTCGGCGTCGGGCCGTTCGATCTTGATCTTCACGTCGAGGCGGCCGGGACGCAGGATGGCCGGGTCGATCATGTCCTCACGGTTGGAGGCACCGATGATCAGCACGTTCTCGAGGAGCTCAACCCCATCGATCTCGCTGAGCAGCTGCGGGACGATGGTGTTCTCGACGTCCGAGGACACGCCGGACCCGCGGGTGCGGAAGAGCGAGTCCATCTCGTCGAAGAAGACGATCACGGGGGTGCCTTCGCTGGCCTTCTCCCGGGCCCGCTGGAAGACCAGACGGATGTGGCGCTCGGTCTCGCCGACGTACTTGTTGAGGAGTTCGGGGCCCTTGATGTTCAGGAAGTAGGACTTGACCTCCTGCCCCGACCCCTCGCTCTGCCCCCGGGCTGCCACCTTCTTGGCGAGCGAGTTCGCGACCGCCTTGGCGATCAGCGTCTTGCCGCAACCGGGAGGGCCGTAGAGCAGCACGCCCTTCGGAGGCTTGAGCTGGTGTTCCTTGAACATGTCCGGGTGGAGGTAGGGCAGCTCGACTGCATCACGGATCTGGTCGATCTGGTTGATCAACCCACCGATCGCGGTGTAGTCGATGTCCGGCACCTCTTCGAGGACGAGCTCCTCTACCTCGGACTTCGGCACCTTCTCGTAGACATAGCCCGCCCTCGAGTCCAGCAGGAGGGAGTCACCGGCACGCAGCTTGATCTCGCGCAGCGGCTCGGCGAGGCGCACGACGCGCTCCTCGTCCGCGTTGGCGATCACCAGGACCCGCTCGCCGTCGGCCATGAGCTCCTTGAGCATGACGACCTCGCCGACCTCTTCATAGTCGAAGGCCGCCACAACGTTGAGCGCTTCGTTGAGCATCACCTCTTGGCCGCGTCGCAGCTCCTCGACCTCGACCGAGGGGCTGACCGTCACCCGGAGCTTGCGTCCCCCGGTGAACACGTCGACCGTGTCGTCGTCGTTGCGCTGCAGGAACGTGCCGAACCCGGCCGGCGGCTGCGCCAGACGGTCGACCTCTTCCTTCAGCGACGTGATCTGGTCACGGGCCTCGCGCAGCGTCTGCGCGAGACGCTCGTTCTGCGAGGTGACCGAGGCCAGCGAACGCTGGGTGTCGGTGAGCCGCTGCTCGAGCAGGCGGGACTGGGACGGTCCGTCAGCAAGCCTGCGGCGCAGGTCAGTGACTTCAGCCTCGAGGAACCTGAGCTGGCTCTGGAGTTCCTCCGGACTACGTGAGTTCTCGGATGCCGACATGTGCACCACCTCCTGCGTCTTCTCGTGACCCTACCCACTCGGGGAAGCAACGGTAGGGGTTCGGAGTGCGGGTGTCGCATCGATTTGCCAGCCTTGCCCCAGCTCGTGCCAGCTTGGGCCCAGACACGAGCTAGCTGTCGAAGCGTTCTTCGCCCACCTGCGGCGGAAGATCGGCGGGCCGGGGGCCGGTGTAGTCCACGCCGTAGGCACCCGGCGCGGGGCGACGCTTCTTGCGTGGGGGACTCTCCCCGGGTGCCATCCGGCGCGTGGTCACCAGGAACGCCGTGTGTCCGACCATCTTGTGGCCGGGGCGTACGGCGAGTCCCTCGACGTGCCAGTCCCTGACCAGCGACTCCCAGGGCTGGGGATCGGTGAACCCACCGTGGGCGCGCACCGTCTCGACGTACCGGGAGAGCTGGGTGGTGGTCGCGACGTAGGCGACCACGATGCCGCCCGGGGTGAGGGCATCGGCGACGGAGTCGACGCACTCCCAGGGAGCGAGCATGTCGAGGATGATCCGGTCGGCGCGTTCGCCGCGGGCCGGAAGCTCCTCCTGCAGGTCGCCAAGGCGCAGGTCCCACGCGGGATGGCTCCGCCCGCCATCGCCGGAGAAGAACCGGGTGACGTTGCTACGGGCGACGTCGGCGAACTCCTCGCGCCGTTCATATGAGATGACCTTGCCGTGGGGCCCGACGGCGCGGAGCAGTGAGCAGGTGAGCGCACCGGACCCGACGCCGGCCTCGACCACGGTGGCGCCCGGGAAGATGTCGGCCATGGCGACGATCTGGGCCGCGTCCTTGGGGTAGACGACGGCGGCACCACGCGGCATCGAGACCACGAACTCGGAAAGCAGCGGGCGGAAGACGAGGTACTCACCACCGGCCGAGGACGGGACGGAGAAGCCTTCCTCGCGGCCGATCAGCTCGTCGTGCTCGATGTGGCCCCGGTTGCTGAAGAACCGTTTGCCGGCGGTCAGCTCGAAGTTGTGCCGGCGCCCCTTCTGGTCGGTGAGTCGCACCCACTGCCCCTCGCGGAGGGGGCCACGGTGCACCCCGGACCAGGCATCGGGTGGGACGTCGGGGAGGTCTTGCTGCTCGGACATGAGCGGCACCCTACTGGTGACGGTGGGTGAACGCCTGATCGACGTCGGCGGTCGCCAGCACCCCGTAGATGCTGCCGTCCTCCTCGATGAGGAGGTACTCCTGCGCGGGCATCCGGGTGATCGACTTGATCAGGTCCTCGCCCACGATCGAGGCCGGAAGACTCAGGCCGTCCTCGACGCTGCGTGCGACCGTGGAGACCGCGATCCAGGGACGGCGTTCCTCCGGCGTGGCCATCAGCGCGCTCTCGTTGACGATGCCCACGGGCTGTCCCGAGGTCGACACCGTGACGATGCCGCCGGCGTCGGACTCCTGCGCGCGGCGTACGGCCTCGGCCAAGGGAAGGTCGTCAGGGACGGTGAGGGTACGGCGGGCCAGGTCACGCGCCACGATCGAGGGAATCCGGCTCCGCAGGCGGGCGCTCTGCATGGCTGCCGTGGCGCCGGTCCACAGGAAGAGACCGATGATGAAGACGAGGGCGTAGTCCATGATCCGGGGCTGGACCCCGAGCACGCTCTCCATGAACAACGGCCACAGCAGCACAGCGAAGGCCGTGATCCGTCCGCCCCACGCAGCCGCCATCGTGCCGCGGTGCATGTTCTTGGTGACTCCCCACACGAGCGCCTTCAGGACGCGACCGCCGTCCAGTGGCAGGCCCGGGACCAGATTCATGATGCCGACGATGAGGTTCGCGATCAGAAGTCCCTCGACCGCGAGATGGAGGAGACCCTCTGGTGTCACCTTCAGCAGCGGGATCGCGGCGAGACCGACCGCGATGGAGGTGAGCGGGCCGACCACCGCGATCCAGAACTCCTCGCGGGCCCTGCGCGACTCGCCCTCGATCATCGTGGCGCCGCCAAGGAAGTGGAGCGTGATGGATGTGACCGGATAGCCGTAGCGCTGGGCGACCACAGCGTGCGAGGCCTCGTGCAGCAGCACGGAGAGGTAGAGGATGACCGCGAAGGCGAAGCCGGCTACGTACTTCCACGCGCCCAGGCCCGGGGCCACCGACTCGACACGTGGTGCCATCACCACCGCGATCAGGGCCGCGATCAGGAACCATGAGCTCGTGACGAGTACGTCGACTCCGGCGATCTGACCGATCCGGAAGGTGCCCGGTGGCCGTGGACGCAGGCCAGATTCCTGGGTGGAGCGGGAATCCTGGGGCGGCATGACTCGAGGCTATCGGATGCGTCCGCGGGGCTGGACGGACCGGTTGTCCGTGGGCACGTCTAGGGTCTGGTCATGAGCGAATCACCGGCGCAGCGCCACTCGAGACCAGTCGACGGGGTCGACGTGCTGGGTGCGCTCTCACCGAGCCGCGCTGGCGATTTCATGACCTGTCCCCTGCTCTACCGCTACCGCACCATTGACCGGTTCCCCGAGGAGCCCTCGCCCGACGCCATCCGCGGAACCCTGGTCCACAAGGTGCTCGAGGAGCTCTTCGACCTACCGGCCGCTGAGCGGACCCCGACGAGCGCGCAGGCGATGCTCGGCCCGGCCTGGGAGGCGCTGGTCGCCGAGGAATCAGACGCGGCCGCGCTGTTCGACGCGACCGACGGGGAGGACACCGCCCACTTCGAGAAGTGGCTGACCTCGTGCCGGTCGGTGCTGGAGAGGTACTTCATGCTCGAGGACCCGACCCGGCTGGAGCCCGCCGAGCGGGAGCTCTACGTCGAGACGCTGCTGGAGTCCAAGCTGCTGCTGCGTGGGTTCATCGACCGGGTCGACGTCGCGCCCGACGGGGCGATCAGACTGGTGGACTACAAGTCGGGGAAGGCTCCTGGGGAGCTCTTCGAGGCCAAGGCACTGTTCCAGATGAAGTTCTACGCCCTGGTCATCTGGAGGGTCCGCGGGGTGATCCCGGCGATGCTCCAGCTGATCTATCTCGGCAACGGCGAGATCCTGCGCTACTGCCCTGACGAAGCCGACCTGCGTGCGACAGAGCGCAAGATCGAGGCCGTGTGGCGAGCGATCCGCAACGCCGAGCTCTCCGGGGACTGGCGCCCCCACAAGAGCAAGCTCTGCGGTTGGTGCAGCTTCCAGGACAGGTGCCCCGAGTTCGGGGGGGAGATCCCACCGCTCCCGATCTTCCAGATCGAGCGACCAGGTCAGTCCTCGTCGGGATAGAGCACGCAGGCCACGTCGACGTTGCCGGAGCGGCGCAGCGCCGGATCGACGGAGTCGTGGAACGCGACCTCCACGCCGTCGGGCGTGTCGACGACTTCGTCCACCCCACGCCACAGCGGCTCGTCCGGGTCTTCCGCGCGGATCCGGTCCAGCAGGTCCCGCAGTTCGGCAGTGCTCTGCCCCTTCCCCGCAGTCAACGGCGCCCGCTGCCGCGGGGTGTCCAGCGCGTCCACCTCGCCCACGATCCTGCGCTCCGACTCGTAGACATCAGGATCCTGACGCATCCAGTGCGACTCCAGCAGGGTCCGCAGGTCGCGGGACTCCCAGCCGCACTCGGCCACCGCTTCCGGACAGCGGGGGTGGAAAGCGCAGCCCAGGGGCGGATTGGCAGCGTCGGGGATCTCCCCCCGTGGCAGGTCGCGGTCGACGATCCGGCTCGGGTCGGGTTCGGGGATCGCCCGCAGCAGCGACTTGGTGTAAGGATGCTTGGGGTCGGCGAAGATCTCCTCGGTGGGCCCAATCTCCACGATCCGGCCGAGATACATGATCGCCACCCGGTCGCAGAAGAACTTCGCACTGGCCAGGTCGTGGGTGATGTAGACGTAGGTGAGACCCAGGTCCTGCTTGAGGTCGAGCAGCAGCTGGAGGATCTTCGCCCGGACGCTCATGTCGAGCATGGAGATCGGCTCGTCCGCCACGATCACCTCCGGGTCGAGGATGATCGCTCGGGCGATCACCGCCCGCTGCTTCTGCCCTCCGGAGAGATCCCCGGGCATCTTGCTCATGAACCGCTCCACCGGGCTCAGGCCGACCCGCTCGAGGGTGTCCGCCACGCGTCGCCGGAGCTCCTCGCCGGACGCGATGCCGTGGATCCGGAGCGGGTGCCCGACGGCGGTCTCGATGTCCATCGACGGGTTCAACGCGGCGCTGGGGTCCTGGAAGATCATCTGCAGGTCGGTGCGGAGCCGACGGAGCCGGCTCTCCGACATCTCGGAGACGACGGTGTCGGAGAGCTCGCCCCTGTCGTTCTCGCCGCGATAGGTGATCGACCCCTTCGTCGACGGCACGAGCCCGAGCATCGCGCGGCCGAGGGTGGTCTTCCCGCTGCCGGACTCGCCGACGAGGCCGAGCACCTCACCTTTGCCCAGGGACAGGCTCACGCCGTCGACCGCCTTGACCTTGGGGGTCTTCCGGCCGAAGAGGCGCGCGAGCGTCCCACCGCGCAGCGCGAAGTGGACCTCGAGGTCGTGAATGTCGACGACCGAGCGCGCCCGGGCGGCCGATTCAGGCTTCGTCTGCAACGGACAACTCCTCCTGCACCAGCGGTGCACTCTCGTCTGCGGTGAGGTTGACGAGGCCGTTGCGGCGATCTGCGGCCCAGCACTGCGTCCGTGATCCTTGTGGCATCTCCCGCTGCACCGGGTGCTGCTGGGCACAGATCGCCATCGCATCGGGACAGCGCGGATGGAAGTGGCAGCCGGACGGCGGTTCGACCAGGTCCGGCGGCGCGCCGGGGATGAAGTTGAGCCCGGTCGTGGTCAGGGAGATCGTGGACCGCAGCAGCTCACGGGTGTACGGATGCTGCGGAACGGCGAAGACCTCCCGGGAATCGCCGAACAAGACCACCTCCCCGGCGTACATC
>JAKDNC010000193.1 GCA_030452025.1 Nocardioides sp.
TGACCTCGCGCGAGAAGGACCCGGGCGCGGCCATGCTGTTCGCCGGCCCTGCCCCGATCTCCACCGAGACGGTTGCCGACGCCGCGATCCAGCTGCTGGACAGCCGACAGATCTTCCGTGTCGTGCCTCGCTGGCGTGGCCTGGTGGCGAGGTCGAGTGATCTCGCACCCACGGTGGGACTGCGGGCGCTCTCCCTGGTCCGCCGGTTGGGAGAGCGGACGCAGCGCTCGCTCTCGTAGCCGCCGTCGGTCAGCTGATGGCGGCGATCCGGAAGACGTCGCCCCGCGCCACGCACGGCGAAGCTCGCTTCGCCTCGTCAGCAGTGAGCTGCATCGTCTCACCGGTGAGGCTGAGGCGACTGCCCACCGGGTAGCGCTTGCCGTCGACGACCATCGTGGGCTTGCGGTCCGCGTCCAACGTGGCGCCTGCAGGGAAGACCAGCAGCGTGGGCGGACCGGTGCGGCTGGTGAGGTGCATGCAGCCACGCTCGGCGATGATCAACTTGCCGTCGAGGCTCTCGTTGCCCGTCGACTCGCCCTTCGCGGTGACAGCGGTGAGGTCCCGGCCGGAGGTCGTGACGAGGTCGAGCGCCGCCGGTTCTTCTGCCTCGGGCGTCGGCGTCGGGGTCGGCGCGGACGCAGTGGGAGCGTCGCTGCTCTCGGTCGCCTCCGACGTCGGCTCGGCGTTGTCCTCCCCGCCACATCCGGCGAGCGCTGCGCACAGCGCCGTCCCGAGCAACAGGTGACTCAACGCCTGTCCGGTCCGCCGCGTCTTCGTCCATGGGGTCATCACGCTGGAGTGCTCCTGTTCGTTGCGCCACGCCGCCAGTGCTGGCCCAGCGGCGTCAGTCGACCGATTCAACGGGGCGCCCGGCGCACTGGTCAATTCGCGGGCGCGCCGCCTCAAGCCGGTGGCGGCATCGCCGGTGGGGCCTGGGAGCGGTAGACGTGTCCCGTCGGAGTGATGGTCTCGACCTCATGTCGACCCGGCCGTGGATCACTCACGCGGGTCCGCCAGCCAGGCATCTCCTTGACCAGGTTGTGGCCCGGACACAGCCCCTGGGCGTTCGCCCGGGTCGTCGGGCCACCGTCGGCATGCCGCAGAGCGTGGTCAACCACCCCGATCGGCCTCTCACATCCCGGGTGGCGGCATGTCTGGTCCCGCCAGGCCACGAACCCTGCCGCAGCCGGGTCATAGACCCTGCGCTGCGTGTCCACATCGACCACCACACCCGTGGACGGATCGGTCCACAGCCTCCGCAGCCAGGTCGGAGCACCGGGATGGTCAGCCATCGCCCGGACCACATCGGCCGGGAGGTCGAACTTGGCGTCCCGGGTCCGCGCCGGACGATCATCCGCGCCGGCCAACGACCCGGGATGCATCACCAACCCGATCTCCACCGGCACCACCTCGGCATCCTCCTGGCCGGTCAGGCGGGTCACCAACAGATCCGCCATGATCTGGCTCACGCTGCGCTCGTCACCACCGGCCTTGAGCTTCTTCGCCGACTCCTGCAGGTTCGCGAACGCCGCCACCCCCTGCGCCACCGGCAACAACCCGGTCAGGTGGACCATCGTGTCCGGCGTCGGGCGGATCGTGACCCGCCGCGCGGCCTCCGACTTCGCCCGCCGCCTCACGGCCGCCTCGGGATCCAGCCGGTCCGCGACGCCACGGGCACTGCGCTCCAGACCCGCGTGCGAGAGCGCGAACACCCGCGGCACCTCGATCTCCCCGGTGGCAACCTCCAGGTGCCATGCGCACAGCTCCTCATCCAGCTGCGCCCGGTCCTCGACCGTCAGCACCGCCGACTCCCGCACCAGGATCGTCGCGGCCCACTCACTGATCCGCCCCTGCGCCAACAGCTCGTGGGTGTGCGGCATCTCGCCCATCGCCCGCGCGAATCCGAGGAACCGACTGCCCTGCGAAGTCTGCGCACACCGCGCCAACGCCACCTGGTCCCCGATCCCACGACCGCGCTCCCGGGTCAGACGCCGGGCCCGTCGCTGGGCGGCCCCGGCCTCTCCGGCGTCGGCCGACTCTGCAGCTCGCCGCTGAGCACGAGCGATCTCCGCGTCCTGCTGGTGCAGCTGGGACTCCTCGAACCGCGCCGTCACCCGAGCCTGCGCGGCCGCCGCGGCCCCCTTGAGCCGCTCTAGCAACGCGATCACGTCCACACGCCCGATGTCGGAGCCTCGCCCCAGGTCCCCTGCACCGTCGATCTCAGCAAGCAGGTCCAGCGCCGACTCCAACGTCGACACATCCGGCGCAGGCAGCACCCGATGCACACCCGGAGCCACCAGCTCCAGGTCCCACATCAGGGACTCACCCCGCGCCGTTTCGATCATGGAACAAGCCCATCAGGCGCCACCGACATTCACCCCCTGAAACCAACTCCGAATCCCACATCGTGAGATGTGACTTTCAGAAAGTTTCTGGGGGAGCGCCTCGAGGCTGATCATCGACCGGGGCGTTGACCACTGGTTGCGGACGCTCCGGCACCACGTCGGCACCGCGCCGCTGATCGGGAGACCTACAACGTCGGCTCCGAGGGCACCGACAACGTGAGCACGGCGTCCTCGATCATCTCTTCACGCTCGAGGTCCGCCTCGAGACCCCGCAGCCGGATCGCCAGGTCGGTCTCGCGGTCGTCGCCGGTGAGGTCGACGGCCGCGACGATGAAGAAACGGTGCGGGCCGACGTACTCCACGTGGAGGTAGCTCACCCGGTTGATCTCGGGGCGCCTGCGGAGCGTGTCCAGGACGCGCTCCTCGAGCTCTGGCGAGATCTCCTCACCGAGCAGGTAGTCCATGTTGCGGCGCATCAGGAAGATGGCGACCACCCCGAGCAGCAGGCCGACGGCAATGGAGCCGAGCGCGTCCCAGACCGGGTTGCCGGTCGCCTGGTGCAGCGCGATCCCGCCGGCGGCCAGCAGGAGCCCGGCAAGGGCCGCGGAGTCCTCCATGAACACTGCCCGCAGGGTCGAGTCCGAGGTCCGGTCGACGAACTTGAGTGGCCGCATCCGCCACGCCCTGGCCTGACCGACGACCTGTCGGGTGGCCTGCAGCAGGGACGTCCCTTCGAGGACGAAGGCGATCGCGAGCACGATGTAGTTGACGAGGTAGCGCGTCTCCTCCGCCTCGCCCGAGAGCTGGGTGATGCCGTGCCACACCGAGACCACCGACCCGGCGCCGAAGAGGCCGAAGGCCGCGACCAGCGACCAGACGTACGCCGCCCTGCCGTAGCCGCGGGGGTGGGTCTCGTCGCGAGCCCGGGCGGAGGCACGTTCAGCGAAGAGCAGGAACACCTCGTTGCCGGTGTCGGCCCACGAGTGCGCGGCCTCGGCAACCATCGAGGCGGATCCGGTCAGCAGCGCAGCCACCGACTTCGCGAGCGCGACCAGCGCGTTGGCCACCAGCGCGACCACCACGGTGACCAGCGAGTTCCCGCCGTGATCAGTCGCGTCCGCCATGGCCCCAGTCAACCACCGCGGGTCGGCCGCGGCCGCCGATCACATCAGCCCACCAGTGCCTGCCAGGTGATCGGGCCGACCTCGCCGTCGGAGACCAGACGGATCCCACTCTGGAAACTCTTGACCCCCTTGGTGGTCAGCGAGCCGAAGTCACCGTCGACGCTCATCCTGTGGGAGTGCTTGACCAGAGCCTGCTGCAGCGCCTTGACCTCGTTGCCCGAGGCACCCTGCTTGGCGGTGGAGACCAGCTTGGCCCAGGTCTTGGGACCGCAGTCCCCGTCCTGCACGAGACCCGACTTCTTCTGGAAGGCCTTGACCGCGGCACCCGACTTGGACCCCATGTTCCCGTCGACCTCGAGCGAGCTGCCTCGGTTGTTGAGCAGGTACTGGATCGACTTCACCGTGGAGACACCCACGGCCGACTGGCCGTCGGCCACGTAGGACCACCCGTGTCCCGGGCCGCCGGTGGCCTTGTCCCCACCGAGCACGACCCCGCGTGCGGCCATGAACGAGTAGGGCTCGGTGATCCCGTTGATCCGGCCCGCGTGGGTCTCGAAGTGGAGGTGTGCACCGGAGGTGGGGTTCGGCCTGCCGAGACCGGTGTTGCCGACGTACCCGATCCGCTCTCCGACCTTGACGCTCGAGCCGACGGCGCAGGGCGACTGTGCCTTCATGTGGCCGTAGTAGGTCCAGTAGCCGCCGGCGTGCTGGATGAGCAGACCCCAGCCGTTGCGCCCGGAGAGCACGTTGCCGTAGCCGTTCTTCACGACCTTGCCCGAGGCCGCCGCGAAGATGGAGGTGCCGGTGGAGGTGGCCAGGTCACGACCCGCATGCTTGAGGCTGCCGCGTGGGGCGCCGTACTCGCCCCCGTTGACCGTGATGCCGCGGGTGGGGTTGCACCAGAGTCCGTTCTTGGCCGATGCGGCGAAGGCCGGGACGAGCCCACCGATGCCGGTGAGTCCACCGACTGCGGCGACCCCGGCGAGAGACGAGCCGCCGAGGATGAGTGAACGACGGCTGACGCCGCGAGATGATGGGCGTGCTGAAGTGCGTGACATGACCTGCTCCCGAGATTAGAAGGTTGGTCACTTCAACCTAGGCATGGAACCGCCGGACGTAAAGGGCTGCAGGGTGAACTCTCGAGGTTGCCGGGCCTCACCCGACGAGGTGCTCGCCGTTGGCGGGCATACCGGTCCGGGGCTCGCCTGAACTGCCGAGGCGGATGTCCTCGAACCCCATCGCCAGTCCCCTGGCGGTGGACGGAGTCGACCGATCCATCAGCTGGGCATGGACGTGCGGCTCAGTGGTGTTGCCGGTGTTCCCGCAGCGACCGATGACGTCGCCCGCGGCCACCCGATCCCCCTCCGCGACGGCCGCAGATCCCTGCTGGAGGTGGGCAACGAGGGCGTAGACACCGTCACCAGCATCGATGATGACGCGGTTGCCGATCACGCCGCCCGACCCGCAGAGCTCGCGCAGTGATCCTTCGATCATCAAGAAGGCCACCGACCACCACCGGGTGCGACTGCGGTGGTCGCGCTGACCATCGCGCACCCGGACCACGGTGCCGTCGACCATCGCGTGGACCGGCTCGCCGTACGCCGGGAAGTCGGTCGGCCGGGCCATCCCGGAGCCGGTCGCGAAGGCAGGACGGCGCATGCCGGTCAGCGGCTCGTGCACCAGGTCGACCGCATGGGACTGCCCGTAGGCACGGATCCCGTGGCTGGGCACCTTCGACGCCGGGGAGTTGATCGCGACCCAACGGCCCCGGACGGGGCACTGCACCACCCGCGGCGGCGCGTCCCTGCCACGACCCGGCAGCAGGTAGACGAAGACGACGCCCAGGACGACGAGCGCCAGGCCAACGTTGAAGGCGACGGTGCCGGCCGGCCCGAGGGAGTCGAACACGAGATCGGCGACCACGAAGAGGGCACACAGAGCCGCGCCGACCAGCAGCAGTCGAATCGCCTGGCGTTGGAGGATCTCGATCATGAGCCCTGCACCGCCGTCAGGACGACGAGCAACGGGACGACGCGGGCCGCCGGCACCTCGTAGGCGCCACGGCCACGCTGGCGCAGCCAACCGGCCGCCACGAGCTGGCGCAGGTGGTGATGGAGCTGTCCGGTGCTCCCGAGCTCGTCGGCCAGGCCTGCCGTCGTGCGCGTCCCGCCCAGGACCCGACGCAACAGGTCCAGGCGGACGGGATGGCTCAGCGCGGCCAGCGACACGGCCCGCTCGGACCAGTCCTCCTCGAGCAGGGAGGCGGTGGCGCCCGCCTGCTGCCACTCGACCGGTTCGCCGGTCGGCAGCGTGAGCGACCCGGTGAGCAGGACGACACCGTCCGCGGTGGCGGGGTGCTCCGCGCGGCGGGCGCGGAGCCCCTCGAGCGCCCAGAAGGTGTCCGGGTCGGGGCTCGTGGCGGCGTCCTCCTCGAGCCGGGTCACCCGGTCACGGAGCGAAGCCAGCTCGGCGGCGAAGTCCTGAGAGGGCGGCGACATGCGCCCAACACTACGGAACTACGTACTTACGAACAAACGCTCAGGCCTGGACCGCGGCGCCACCCTCAAGCAGCGCGTCGACGTCGGAGACTCCCCAGGCGGCGAGCGCCTCGCGGGTGTGCGCACCGGCGCCCGGAGCGGGTGGCCGCGAGAGCGTGGCCTCCGTCCGCGAGAAGCGTGGGGCCGGGGCGGGTTGGGTGATCCCCTCGTGGTCGACGAAGACCCCCCGCGCCTTCATGTGGGGGTGGTCGACGGCTTCGGAGATCGGGATGATCCCGGCGACGCAGGCGTCGGTGCCCTCGAAGACCTCGATCCACTCCGCCTGGGTGCGGGTCGCGAAGCGCTCGGCGATCAGCGACCTCAAGGCGTCGTACTGGGTGGGGTCGAAACGGTCCGACACCTCGTCCTTGATGTCGAGGAGCTCGACGAAGACGTCCCAGAACTGAGGCTCGAGCGCACCGACGGACATGTGCTTGCCGTCGGAGGTCTCGTAGATGTCGTAGTAGGGCGCGCCACCATCGAGCAGGTTCGCCGCGCGCTCCTCGCGGTGGCCACCACCGGCCAGGAAGGCCGCGGTCATGGCATTGAGGTGCGCCGTGCCATCCACGATCGCGGCGTCGACGACCTGCCCCGTGCCGCTGGTGCGCGACTCGAGGAGAGCAGCAAGGATGCCCATCACGAGGTACGTCGACCCACCGCCGAAGTCACCGACCAGATTCGTCGGGAACTGAGGCTTGTCGGGGACCTGGCCGAGCCCGTGCAGGGTGCCGGTGATCGCGATGTAGTTCATGTCGTGGCCCGCCACCTGGGCCAGGGGGCCGCTCTGGCCCCACCCGGTCATCCGGCCGTAGACCAGCTTCGGGTTGCGGGCCAGGCAGTCCTCAGGCCCCAGGCCCA
>JAKDNC010000194.1 GCA_030452025.1 Nocardioides sp.
GTCGATGGCGATGTCGCCGATGCTGAGCATCTCGGGCTCGGCACCGTCGAAGCGACGGACCCGCGCCCGGATGCGGGCCACGAGCTCCTTGGGCTTGAACGGCTTGACGACGTAGTCGTCGGCACCGGACTCGAGTCCGACGACGACGTCGATGGTGTCGCTCTTGGCGGTCAGCATCACGATCGGGACGCCGGACTCGGCGCGCACCTCCCGGCAGACGTCGATGCCATCCTTGCCTGGCAGCATCAGGTCCAGCAGGAGGACGTCGGGGTCGTACTCGCGGAACACCTCGAGTGCCTTGTCCCCTCGGGCGCACACCCGCGAGTCGAAGCCTTCCTGACGCAGGACGATCGTGAGCATCTCGGCCAGGGACGGGTCATCGTCGACGACGAGGACCCGTCCCTTGAAACCGGAATCCGATGCTGGCCCAGTCATGCCTGCCCGCTCAGTAGCGGTACTGCTCCGACTTGTACGGGCCGGCGACGGGGATGCCCAGGTAGGAGGCCTGCTCGTCGGTCAGCGTCGTGAGGTTCACGCCCAGGGCGCCGAGGTGCATCCGCGCGACCTCCTCGTCGAGGTGCTTGGGCAGCACGTAGACGTCGGTGGGGTACTCCTCGAGTTTGGTGAAGAGCTCGATCTGGGCCAACACCTGGTTGGTGAACGAGTTCGACATGACGAACGACGGGTGGCCGGTCGCGTTGCCGAGGTTCAGCAGGCGACCCTCGGAGAGGATGATCACCGAGTGGCCGTCGGGGAAGGTGAAGGTGTCGACCTGCGGCTTGACCGTCTTGCGGACGATGCCGGGCCAGCCCTCCAGCCCGGCCATGTCGATCTCGTTGTCGAAGTGACCGATGTTCCCGACGATGGCCTGGTGCTTCATGCGGCTCATCTGGTCGGCGGTCACGACACCCTTGTTGCCGGTGGTGGTGATGATGATGTCGGCCACACCGAGGACGTCCTCGAGGGTCGAGACCTGGTAGCCGTCCATGGCCGCCTGGAGCGCGCAGATCGGGTCGATCTCAGTGATGATCACCCGTGCACCCTGGCCGCGCAGCGACTCCGCGGAGCCCTTGCCGACGTCGCCGTAGCCACAGATCACGGCAACCTTGCCGCCGATCAGGACGTCGGTGGCACGGTTGATGCCGTCGACCAGCGAGTGGCGGCAGCCGTACTTGTTGTCGAACTTGGACTTGGTGACCGAGTCGTTGACGTTGATGGCCGGGAAGAGCAGGGAGCCTTCCTTCATCATTTCGTAGAGACGGTGGACACCAGTGGTGGTCTCCTCGGTGACGCCCTTGATCTCGCCGGCAACCCGGGTCCAGCGATCCTTGCTCTCGGCGAGCGAGGCGATGAGCGCGTCGAAGACGACCTTCTGCTCGTGGCTCTCGGCGGTGGTCGGGTCGGGGGCCTGACCGGTCTTCTCCATCTCGACACCGCTGTGGATGAACAGGGTCGCGTCGCCACCGTCGTCGAGGATCATGTTGGCGAACTTGCCGTCGGGCCAGTTCAGGATCTGCTGGGTGCACCACCAGTACTCCTCCAGCGTCTCGCCCTTCCAGGCGAAGACCGGGATGCCGGCAGGCGCCTCGGGAGTGCCATCCGGACCGACCGCGACGGCCGCAGCGGCGTGGTCCTGGGTGGAGAAGATGTTGCAGGAGGCCCAGCGGACCTCGGCGCCGAGAGCGACGAGGGTCTCGATCAGCACGGCCGTCTGGATCGTCATGTGCAGTGAACCGGCGATGCGGGCACCGGCAAGGGGCTTGGCGTTGCCGTAACGCTCGCGCATCGCCATCAGCCCGGGCATCTCGTGCTCAGCCAGGTCGATCTCGGTGCGACCGTAGTCGGCGAGCGTCAGGTCTGCGACCTTGTAATCCATCGAATAGTCCTCAGGGTGTGCGATTGGGACCGCGGCTGCATCTGCAACTCTTCGGGATCTCCCGCGCGGACCATGGGCCAGCCTACAAGCGGGTGCGCGTCGTCACAGAATCTTCGCAAGTCATGACTGTTGATCCTGTTGGCCGTCACTGGGCTCACCACTGGGCTCACCACTGGGCTCACCACTGTGCTCACCACTGGGCTCACCACTGTGCTCACCACTGTGCTCACCACTGTGCTCACCACTGTGCTCACCACTGTGGCCGAGCGGCAGGACGTGCACGATCCCGGCCACGACAGTGCCCGCCACGAGGCCCACCACGGCCGAGGCCGCGGTGTTGGCCAACCACCCGAGCGCCGCGCCGATCCCGGCAACCGCGTCGTGCACCGCGCGCTCCGCGTGATGGACCAGCGCATAGGGTCCGTGCCAGCCGAGATCGTCGACGCCGACGAGGAGGATGTGGCCGCCCACCCAGAGCATGGCGACGGTCCCGACGGCCCCGATCACCGCGAGCAGCCCCGGCATCGCCTTGACCAGGCCGCGGCCGACCTTCTTGGCGAACGCCGAGCTGCGCCGGGTGAGGCCGACCCCGATGTCGTCGATCTTCACGATCAGTCCGACCACGCCGTAGACCAGCGCGGTGATGGCAAGGGCCACGACGACCAGGATGATCGCCCGGCTCAGCAGCGGCTGGTCGGCGACCTCGTTGAGGGAGATCACCATGATCTCGGCGGAGAGGATCAGGTCGGTCCGGATCGCTCCGGCCACCATTCGCGTCTCCTGCTCGGGACTGATCTCCCTGCTGACCTGGGAGGCCTGCTTCTGGTGACCGGCGAACTTCCCGATGATCTTCTCGGCTCCCTCGAAGCAGAGGAAGGTCCCGCCGGCCATCAGAATCGGAGTCAGCAGCCACGGCAGGAACTGGCTGAGGATCAGCGCGACCGGAAGGATGATCAGCAGCTTGTTGCGCAGTGATCCAATCGCGATCTTCTTGATCATCGGCAGCTCGCGCTCGGCCGCAACGCCCTGGACGTACTGCGGAGTGACCGCGGTGTCGTCGACGACCACGCCGGCTGCCTTGGCGCCCGCGCGCCCCGCGGCCGCCCCCACGTCGTCGACCGACGCCGCGGCGACCCGGGCCAGTGCCGCCACGTCGTCGAGCAACGCGAAGAGTCCTCCGCTCATAGCCCCAGCTCCAGCGTCGGCGTCGGCGTCGGCGTCGGCACCCTCATGGCCCTGGCGACAGAGCAGCTCAATTCGGGACGAGACCGAGTTGGAGGTACGCCGCCGCATACTTCCCGGCAAGGTGCAGCGAGGCGTAGCGGCTCACTTCACTCCGGGCGTCCGTGGTCACCGACTCCACCCGGATGCCGCGGCTTTCCGCGACCGACCGGAGCCGACCACGTTGTTCGCGCACCACCGGGTCGTCGACACCGTCGTCGAGGACCAGCAGCACCGGCCGCGCCGCACCGCTGTCCTCGGAGAACGGGTCGTCGAAGACGTCGCGCGGTGGCGTCGCCTCGAGCACCGGCAGCAGGTGCTCGACGTCCTCGGCCAGCGCGGTCCGCCCGGTGGCACGACGGATGGACTCAGCCACCCGGCGCGCGGCACGCGCCGCGAGCACCGATCCGCCCCAGACGACCGGGGTGCTGTCGGCCAGCGCGATGGCCAGCATTTTTGCCGGATTCACGGCCAGGTCCCGGTGTGGTGAGCTGGCGACGGCCACGTCGTCGAGAGCCCTGGAGACCTCCTCGGCGTCGCCGGGAGGTCCCAGGTCCAGCCGGTTGAGGTAGTCCAGCATGACCACCGCGGTCGCGAGCTGGTCACCGGAGTCGGTCGGGAGAAGCGTGGTCCAGCGGCCGGCGGCGTGCTCGGCGACCATCGAGTCGGGCGGACATGCCACCGCGACCTCGCAGCCACGGCGTAGCGCTTCTGCGACGGCCGAGGCAGACGTCGAGTCCGACCTGTCGGGGGCCAGGATCACGACCAGGTCCAGGCTCCCCGCCCAGCCTGGTAGGCCGGACCCCGGCCATGCCACGAACGGCACGGGACACCACGGTTCGAGCACCGCCCGCAGGAGTCGGGAGTCAGGGCCGGCCGCGATCACCGCACGCGGGCGCGAGTCCTGGTTGCGGACCAGCCCCGCCTCGACCGCCTCGGCAGCGTCGGAGGCCGCCGTTCGGACCCGCGCGCCGGACTCGGCCAGGTTGCGCAGCAGGGCGTCGCTGGTGGACAGCGCCAACTCGTCGTCGAGCCGGCTCTCATCGAAGTGGTAGCCCATCGCGGTCTCCGGCTCAGGCCGGCTTGCGCGCCTCGTCGACGAGCAGGACGGGAATGTCGTCGCGAACCGGGTAGGCCAGCCCGCAGCCCGTGCACACGAGCTCCTCCCCCGTCACCTCAAGGGTGGCGTGGCAGTCGGGGCAGGCGATGATTTCGAGCAGGGCCGGGTCAAGCTTCACTGGTCTCTCCTGATCACGGTGAGTGCGTCGTCACGGACGGCGGCCATGGTGGCCTCATCCTTGCCCTCGGCATTGAGCCGGAGCAATGGTTCGGTGTTGGAGGCACGGACGTTGAACCACCAGTCGTCGTGCTCGAAGGTGAGCCCGTCGAGATGGTCGACCGAGACGCCCGTCCCGTCGACGTACGTCTTCTCGAGCTCGGCCAGAACGGCGCCCTGGTCGGAGACGGTCGAGTTGATCTCGCCCGAGGCCGTGAACCGGATGTACTCGGCCAACAACGCCGAGAGCGGCTGGTCGGTCTCAGCCAGGGCGGCCAGGGCATGCAGCGCGGCGAGCATGCCGGAGTCGGCTCGCCAGAAGTCGCGGAAGTAGAAGTGGCCACTGTGCTCACCCCCGAAGATCGCGCCGGTTCGGGCCATCTCGGCCTTGATGTACGAATGGCCGACGCGGGTGCGAACGGGGCTGCCGCCGAGCTCGGTGACGATCTGCGGGACCGACCGGGAGGTGATCAGGTTGTGGATGACCACAGACCCCGGCTCACGGGCCAGCTCCCGGGCGGCGATCAGGCCGGTCAGGGTGGACGGCGAAACGAGCTCGCCGCGCTCGTCGACCAGGAAACAGCGGTCGGCGTCGCCGTCGAAGGCCAGCCCGATGTCGGCCTTCTCGGAGCGGACCTTCGCCTGCAGGTCGACCAGGTTGGCAGGCTCGATCGGGTTGGCCTCGTGGTGGGGGAAGGTCCCGTCGAGCTCGAAGTACATCGGGACCACGTCGATGTTGTCGACTCGGCCGAAGACAGCGGGAGCGGTCAGGCCCGCCATCCCGTTTCCGGCGTCGATGACCACCTTGAGCGGGCGACCCTCGACCGGTGCGAGCGAAAGCAGGTGAGCGGCGTAGTCGGCCAGCACGTCCTGCTCGGTGATGACTCCGCTCCGATCCCCGACGACCTCGGTGGCCACCAGGTCACGGATCTCGGCGAGACCAGTGTCCAGGCCGATCGGGCGGGCCCCCGCATGACACATCTTGATGCCGTTGTACTGCGCAGGGTTGTGGCTTGCGGTGAACATCACGCCGGGGTGGTCCAGATGCCCGGAGGCGAAGTAGAGCTGGTCGGTCGACGCGAGCCCGATCAGCACGACGTCGGCTCCGGCGCGAGCGGCTCCCTCAGCGAAGGCACGCGACAGTCCCGGCGACGACGGCCGCATGTCGTGACCGACCACGACAGTGGGGGCGCCGGTGACCTGGACGAACGCACCGCCGACCCGTCGGGCCAGCTCCTCGTCGATCTGGTCGCCGACCGTGCCACGGACGTCGTACGCCTTGAAGATGGTGTGAAGGTTGGCCGGGTCGAGCGTGGGCGTTTCAGGCATGACAGGAGCCTAGACGAACCGGGCAGGTCACCGGCAGTCAGTCGTTGGACAGGACGCGCAGGTGACCGCGTCGAGTCGTCTCGCGACCGGTCTCCTGGTCCGGGGAGCCGACCGCCGCCGGCTGCTCCCGCGCAGGCACCGGTCGGGCCGCCTCGCGGACCGCGTCGGCCAGGGCGAGGAGGTCATCGCCGGAGGGGCCCTCGTCGGCCGGGTCGTTGGCCAGGCGCATGACCTCCCAGCCACGAGGAGCGCTGAGCTGCTGACTGTGCTGCTCGCACAGGTCGTAGGCGTGGGGCTCGGCGTAGGTCGCGAGGGGGCCCAGCACGGCGGTCCTGTCGGCGTAGACGTAGGTCAGCGTGCGGACGGCGGTGCGGCCACATGCAGTACGCGAACAACGACGTGCTGGATTCACGTCGGCGACGCTACCTCGCAGCTGACCGGGTGCGGCTTAGGCTCGCGGCATGACGGCGCATCAGAAGAGTCACCCCGGAGGACGGCCCGGAAAGCGGCCCGGACAACACAGGGACCGTCACGACCACGGGATGCGTGGACCAGCGATCCTGCCGCCACTGCGCCCCGGGGGGCTGGTCGCACCGGGACGGCCGTCCCCGCGGCAACGCTTCGACGCGCTGGCACTGGGGATCGTGGCCGAGGTCGACGCCCTCTGGCAGCACCGGCTCGGACTGGTGGAGTACGCCGTCGAGGACGCACCGATGATCCCCGACGACTGGGACGACTCGGTGCCGCTCTCCTCACTGGTCCGCGGCACCGGCGCGACGCCGACGCGCCTGGTCATCTTCCGGCGACCGATCGAGCACCGCTGCCCGGACCGCGAGACGTTGGAGTCGCTCGTCTTCATGGTCGTCGTGGAACAGGTCGCCGAATTGCTCGGGATCGAGCCGGACCAGGTGCATCCGCGCTACCGCCGCGACGCCTGACCCACCGGGCCGACTGGTTCAGCCGACCTTGGAGCCGAGCGTGACCTTGATCGACTTCTCGTCGCCGTCGCGGTCCACGGTCAGGGTCACTTCTTCGCCGGGCTGGTGCGCCCGGATCGCCACGATCAACGTGGGACTGTCGGTCACCAGCCGATCGTCGAGCGCGGTCACGACAGCGCCTTCCTCGAGACCTCCGGCCGCGGCCGGGCTG
>JAKDNC010000195.1 GCA_030452025.1 Nocardioides sp.
ACCTGTTCGAGCGTGTCTTCCCGATGGATCTGTGCACCCAGGGCCACGACATCATCCGCACCTGGCTCTTCTCCCGGGTGGTCCGTTCCCACTTCGAGAACCGCGCCGTGCCGTGGAGTCACGCGATGGTCTCGGGCTGGATCCTCGACCCGGACCGCAAGAAGATGTCGAAGTCCAAGGGCAACGTGGTCGTCCCGACCGAGACCCTCGAGAAGTTCGGCGCCGATGCCGTCCGCTGGCGCGCCGCGATGACGCGACCGGGTCTCGACTCCCCCTTCGACGAGACCCAGATGAAGGTCGGCCGTCGGCTGGCGATGAAGGTGCTCAACGCATCGAAGTTCGTCCTTGGCAGCGTCGGGGCGACCGAACTCAACCCGGCTGCCATCTCCGAGCCGATCGACTGCGCCCTGATGGGCCAACTGGCCAACGTGATCACCACCGCCACCGAGGCGTTCGACGCCTACGACTTCACCTCCGCGCTGGAGACGGTCGAGACGTTCTTCTGGGACTTCTGCGACGACTACCTCGAGCTGGTCAAGGAACGGGCCTACGATGCAGACGGCGGCGCCGCGACCGAGTCGGCCCAGGCCACGCTGGCCGGCGCCCTGCACTCCCAACTGCGCCCGCTGGCACCATTCTTGCCCTACGTGACCGAAGAGGTCTGGTCGTGGTGGCAGGAAGGGTCCGTGCACCGCGCCACCTGGCCCAATGCGACGGAGCTCGGCGCGGCGGCGTCCGCGTCGGCAGACATGCTCCACCACGTCGCCGGGGCGCTGGCCGGGGTCAGGGGCGCGAAGTCGACAGCGAAGGTCTCCCCGCGCACCCAGGTCAACCGGGTGGTCTTCACCGGCTCGTCCGAGGCCCTCACTGCGATCAAGCAGGCGGAGTCCGACCTGAACAAGGCAGGCAAGGTCGTGGGCGAGGTCGTCTACACCGAGCAGGCTGACGCGGCCGAGCTCACGGTCGAGGTCGAGCTGGGTGAGACTCCGCCGAAGCGGTAACTGCTCATCCGGTCCTCACGAACTGGCTTGTCGATCGATGTGGCGTCAGCGTCGGTCGTGACCCCAGCCACGGACGCGGTCCCGGTCCTCACCGGCGCTGCCCCAGCGGTGGCCCCGGTCATCGCTCCAGCGATCGTTGCCGTCGTCGCCCCAGCGGTGGCCCCGGTCATCGCTCCAGCGATCGTTGCCGTCGTCGCCCCAGCGGTGGCCACGGTCATCGCTACGGCGATCCTCGCCATGGCTGCCCCAGGGGCGGCTCCGGTCATCGCTACGGCGATCGTCGCTTTCGTCGTGACTCTTGGCGTTATCGCTGTCGCCGGGATCCGCCGTGCGCGGCGGCTGCTTGCGTCGTCGCTCTGTGTCAATGCGGTCCCTCGGCCTGCTCGACCGCGTCGCCCGCTCGTGTCCATCGCGTTCCTCAGTCGACCGGGACCTGGTCGGCCGGCCGGGAGCGGTCCGCGAACCAGGCTTCGAAGCGGCCGATTCCCCCGCCGGTTCGTCCCGCTTCACGCGCTGCAGCGGAGCCACGGAACGCTGGTCACCCTCGCCCACCGTTGCGGAGCGGGTCAGTTCCTCGCGGTCCGGCTCGGACTCCGCGATGCCGAGAAGCACACGCTGTGTCACCTTGACCAAAGGGCGCGTCTCACCGTGGGCGAGGACCCCGATCAGCGCCTCGGCCCGCAGGGAGTAACCCATGAAGGCGGCGCAGGCGATCGCAATGAGCAGGAATGCGAACAGCGGCCTTCTGTGCTGCTGACTCACGGACCCTCCTGCCTGATCTGCACGATGCGACGCTCAAGTCTGACCCATGTGATGAAGATTCACCGCATCAGATCAGGCAAATGACCCGATCGGACTAGGTCCCACTGGTCACAGAAGAAGACCCGTGCCAGACGGGCACGGGTCTTCTCAGCGGGTGCGTGTGATTCAGGCGGACTTCTTCTTCTTCGACTCCGGCTCACGCGGAACCAGCGTCGGGTTGACGTTGTCCTCGACGACCTCGCCGGTCACCACCACCTTGGCGATGTCGCCGCGCGAGGGGACGTCGTACATCACGTTGAGCAGCACCTCTTCGATGATTGCGCGCAGACCACGGGCACCCGTGCCCCGCTCCATCGCCTGGTCGGCGATCGCCGAGATCGCTTCATCGGTGAACTCGAGCTCGACGCCGTCGATCTCGAAGAGCTTCTGATACTGCTTGATCAGCGCGTTGCGCGGCACCGTGAGGATCTCCACGAGCGCCTCGTTGTCGAGCTTGTTGACGCTCGCGATCAGCGGCAGCCGCCCGATGAACTCGGGGATCAGGCCGAACTTGGTGAGGTCCTCGGGACGCACCTGCGCGAGCAGGTCCACTGCGTCGCGCTCCTCTTGGCCACGCACCTCGGCGGTGAAGCCGAGCGACTTCTTCCCGACCCGCTGCTCGACGATGTGCTCGAGCCCGGCGAAGGCACCACCCACGACGAAGAGGATGTTGGTGGTGTCGATCTGGATGAACTCCTGATGGGGATGCTTGCGCCCACCCTGCGGCGGCACCGACGCGGTGGTGCCCTCCAGGATCTTCAGCAGTGCCTGCTGGACACCTTCACCGGAGACGTCGCGCGTGATCGACGGGTTCTCGGACTTTCGAGCCACCTTGTCGATCTCGTCGATGTAGATGATTCCAGTCTCGGCCTTCTTCACGTCGTAGTCGGCGGCCTGGATCAACTTGAGAAGGATGTTCTCGACGTCCTCACCGACATAGCCGGCCTCGGTCAAGGCGGTGGCATCCGCGATCGCGAACGGGACGTTGAGCATCCTGGCCAGGGTCTGGGCCAGATAGGTCTTGCCGCACCCGGTCGGACCCATGACCAGAATGTTGGACTTGGCGACCTCGACCGACTCGTCCTTGGAGTGCTTGCCGGCAGCGTCGGAGCCCTCGCTGGCCTGCACGCGCTTGTAGTGGTTGTAGACCGCCACGGCGAGGGACTTCTTGGCCTGCTCCTGACCGATGACGTAGGAGTTCAGGAAGTCGAAGATCTCCTTGGGCTTGGGCAACTCCTCGATGCCGACCTCACTGCGCTCGCTGAGCTCTTCCTCGATGATCTCGTTGCAGAGGTCAATGCACTCGTCGCAGATGTAGACGCCGGGGCCGGCGATCAACTTCTTGACCTGCTTCTGACTCTTTCCGCAGAAAGAACACTTCAGCAGGTCGCCTCCGTCACCAATGCGTGCCACTCGTGGTCACCCTTCCTCTTCAGCCAGACAACTTCACGAAGGTACCCCGAAGGGCGCTCAGGCGAGCGCTGGAATCGCCTTGCGGGACTCCAGAACTGCATCGATCAGTCCGTACTCGACGGCCGCCTCGGCGGTCAGGATCTTGTCGCGCTCGATGTCGTGGCTGACCTCGGCGACGTCCTTGCCGGAGTGCTCGGAGATCATCGTCTCGAGCAGCTCACGCATGCGCAGGATCTCGTTGGCCTGGATCTCGATGTCGGAGGTCTGACCGAAGGTGCCCTCGGTGTAGGGCTGATGGATCAGGATCCGGCTGTTGGGCAGCGCCAGGCGCTTGCCGGGCGTCCCGGCGGCCAGCAGGATCGCAGCCGCCGAGGCGGCCTGACCCAGGCAGACCGTCTGCACATCGGGCTTGATGAAGCGCATCGTGTCGTAGATCGCGGTCAGCGCCGTGAAGGATCCGCCGGGGCTGTTGATGTAGATGGAGATGTCGCGGTCGGGGTCCATGGACTCCAGCGAGAGGAGCTGGGCCATGACCGCGTTGGCGACGTCGTCGCTGATCGGCGCGCCGAGGAAGATGATCCTCTCCTCGAAGAGCTTGCCGTAGGGGTCGATGCGGCGGATGCCGTAGGAGGTCCGCTCTTCCCACTGTGGAATGTAGTAGTTCATGTTCAGTCCTTGTCCTGGTCGTTCGAGTGCGCCGGACGACCTTCGTCGGCCGCTTCGCGGGAGCTCTTCACGACCTTGTCGACCAAGCCGTACTCGAGGGCCTGCTGGGCGGTGAACCAACGGTCGCGATCGGCGTCGGCGACCACCTGGTCGAGCTCTTGGCCGGTGTGCTCGGCGATGAGCTCGAGGAGCACCTTCTTGATGTGGAGCGACTGCTGCGCCTGGATCTTGATGTCCGAGGCAGAGCCGCCCATGCCGGAGGACGGCTGGTGCATCATGATCCGCGCGTGAGGCAGCGCGTACCGCTTGCCCGCCGTACCGGCGCAGAGCAGGAACTGACCCATCGATGCGGCCAGCCCCATACCGACGGTGGCGACATCGTTGGGGATGTAGTTCATCGTGTCGTAGATCGCCATGCCGGCGTCCACGGAACCACCCGGGCTGTTGATGTGCAGGAAAATGTCCGCCTCGGGATCCTCCGCGGACAGCAGCAGCAACTGCGCGCAGATCGCGTTCGCGTTCTGATCACGGACCTCGGAGCCGAGGAACACGATGCGCTCGCGCAGCAACCGCTGGTAGACGTTGTCGTCGAGCCCGTAGGACTGGGCTCCACCATTCATCTGGGGACTGGAAATCTCGTTCACGTCCACGACACTAGACGGCGGGGCCGACAAATCCACGGGGATTCGCCCGGTGTTCGCCCACAGCGGATTCGTTCACTGCGGGTCGGGCAGTCCGTCCCGGCCGGATGGACCATCCGCCACGCCTTTGCACTCCCCCTCCACAGGGTTTTCAGCTCACTCCAGCCATTCCTTCAGCCTGCTGTGAACGTCGGGATGGTTGAGCAGTCCGAAGTGGTCGGTGCGTGGCACGTGCACCACGTCCGCACCCGGAAACAGCTCTCGCCCGCCACGCGAACGTCCGTGTGCCGACGGCACCCGCACCATCAGGTCACCCACGACGTGGCCGACGGGATGGCGCGGGGACCCGGTGAGCGTGGCCGCGACCAGCCGGTAGCGCGCCCGGGGCAGGGCGGGCACCTCCTCGCCGAGGCCATCGACGAGGTCGGCGACCCCGACCGAGCGATTGTCGAGGATGCGCCCGAAGGCCGAGGTCTCGGGAAGCCGGGCCAGCAGCCGGCTCCCGTGGCCCAGGCCGATCGCGATCGGCGCGCCGTGGTGCGGCGTACCCAGGGTGATGACGTCGCTGACCAGCCGGGTCCAGGGCGGGAGCTCACCTGCCCCGGCGGCGACCACCGCAGAGGCGGCCCGCATGATCAGCCCGCCCATGGAGTGGCCGACCAGCGCGACCTGCTCCACCTCCACCGGCCAGACAGCCACCAGATCACGCAGTAGGGCCGCGAGCTCGATCCCGTTGGTGCGCACCGGGAGACCGGTGTTGGCGCGCAGCATCACCGGCGTCCAGCCCATCGAGGCGAGCAGCTCCGGGTAGGTCGACCCGACCTGCTCCCGGTGCCGGTCGAAGTACGACTCGTTCTCCGAAAGACCGTGCAGGAAGACCGCGATCCGACCGCTCGCCTTCGGGAAGGCCTGCGCCAGTCGGACCGGCTCGAGGGGTACGTCGCTCCCGTGGCGGCGCACCCCCATCGAGATCGCCAGCCGTGATTCCTCCTCGGCGAAGCGGTCGCCGAGGATGCCGTTCAGGGCCGAGCGGACGAACCGGCCGCGGGGGCCGTCGTCGAGGCGTGGCCCTGCGCCCATGGTCCCAGCAGTGCGCAGCCCGACGCGAGTGGCGCCCAGGCCGACGCCGATGGAGGCGTAGACGACCGAGGAGATCGCGTCGTGGACCGCCTGCGGACCGCGCGCCCGATTCCCGGTGAGTCGGTTCAGCGCGCCATACGTGCGGTCGGCCCAGGCGCGGTGGGTGTCCCGGACGGTGTCGAGGACGATCTCCCCACCGTAGGTCGGCAGCAGGCCGAGGGCGTCGACGACGCCCGGCTCACGCTCGTTTGTCATGATCGCCTCCTACCGGGCGTAGAGACTTTCAGCGTACACTTGTTCACTGATTTGGCGTCTCGATGTCTCCGACCCGGCCCAGGTCGGCACTCCAGCAGACGTCGGACTCGACAGCCTGACGTCTGCGTCCCCCGGAAACCACCAAGTCGGCACAGGTGCGATGGTGTGCGGGATCAGGCCTCGGCCTTCTCCTCACTCGCCTGGGCGTCGCCCTCGGTCGTGGCGTCGCCCTCGGCCTCGCCGGCTTCCTCTGGCTCGACCTCTGGCTCGGGCTCACCGATGGCGCCGTCGGGGCGCAGGTTCTTCAGCTCCAGCACGTCGCCGCTGGCGTCCTTGACGGTGGCCGCCTCGACGATCTGGGCGAGCGCCTTGCCGCGCAGGATCTCCTGGACCATGTCCGGGATGTGGTTGTGCTCGAACATGTGGTTCGCGAACTCCTGCGGGTCCTGACCGGACTGCTGGGCGCGACGGATGATGTGCTCGGAGAGCTCCTGCTGATCGACGCCGAACTCTTCCTTCTTGGCGACCTCGTCGAGGACGAACTGGGCGGCGACGGCGTCGCGGACCCGACGCTCGAGGTCGGCCTCGAACTCCTCGATCGTCTGCTTCTCGTCCTCGAGGTATTTCTCCATCGACAACCCGGAGGCCATCAACTGCTGCTCGATGTTCTCGCGACGGGCGTTGAGCTCCTCGGCGACCAAGGTGTCGGGAAGCGCGATCTCGACCTGCTCGAGGAGGACCTCGAGCACGGCGTCACGGGCCGCGGCGGCCTGCTCGAGGCGCTTGCCGTTGCCCAGGCGGGTCCGGACGTCCTCGGTGAGCTCCTCGGAGGTGTCGAACTCGGAGGCCTGCTGGGCGAAGTCGTCGTCGAATTCGGGGAGGTCCTGCTCCTGGACCTCGTTGACCGTGACCTGCACATCGACCGGCTGGCCGACCATGTCACCGCCGACGAGCTCGGAGGAGAAGGTCTTCTCGTCGCC
>JAKDNC010000196.1 GCA_030452025.1 Nocardioides sp.
TCAGGCCCGCCTGCTCCCGGTCGATCCATGTGGCCAGGACCAGGCGGAGCCGGTCGCGAGCCTGGACGACCCGCATCGACTCCTCGGCGATGTCGGGGACCACCCGCTTCGCGGCGTCCGTGGGCGTCGAGGCGCGCCAGTCGGCGACCAGGTCGAGGAGGGGGGTGTCGGGGTCGTGTCCGATTGCGGAGACCAGCGGGGTCCGGGCCTGGTGCACCGCGCGGATCAGGGCCTCGTCGGAGAAGGGGAGCAGGTCCTCGAAGGAGCCGCCGCCCCTGGCGATCACGATCACCTCCACGGCGGGGTCCTGATCCAGCTGTCGTAGGCGATCGACCACCTCCGTGACGCACTGGGGCCCCTGCATCTTGGCGTGGCGGACATCGAACTCCACGGAGGGCCAGCGACGACGGGCAACCTCCAGGACGTCCTGCTCGGCGGCCGAGCGGGCGGCGGTGACCAGGCCGATCCCTCCGGGAAGGAAGGGGAGGTCACGCTTGAGCTCGGCCGCGAAGAGTCCCTCGGCGGCCAGCACCTGGCGTCGGCGCTCGAGTCGGGCAAGCAGCTCGCCGAGCCCGACCATCCGGATGTCGCGCGCGTAGAGCGAGAGGGACCCGCGGGCGGGATAGAACGACGGCTTGGCCTGGATGACCACGCTGGCGCCCTCAACCAGGGGCGGGTTGAGTCCGTCGAAGAGAGTGCGGGAACAGGTGACGCTGATCGAGATCGCTGCCACCGCGTCGCGCAGCGTCATGAAGACCGTGTTGACGCCCGGGCGGCGGTTGACCTGGGCGATCTGGCCCTCGACCCAGACCACGCCCAGACGGTTGATCCAGCCGTCGATGCGGTCGGCGATCACCCGCACGGGAGCGGGTGATTCGGGCGATGTCTCGAGGGCCATGGGCGCAAGCGTAGGAGACCGCGCCCACAGGGACGGTGTGCGACTCGGACTCTGCCCCGTCGACGTCTAGACTCGTGCGCATGAGCACCAACCTGGGAACCCCGGCGATCTTGACCCCCGACGAGGCCGAGCGTGCCGTGCGTCTCGCGGCCCCGCGTGGGTACTGTGCCGGCGTCGACCGTGCCGTGATCACTGTGGAGAAGGCGCTGGACCTGTACGGCGCCCCGGTCTACGTCCGCAAGCAGATCGTCCACAACAAGCATGTCGTCGCCGACCTCGAGACCCGCGGCGCCGTCTTCGTCGAGGAGCTCGACGAAGTCCCCGAGGGTGAGACCGTCGTCTTCTCCGCCCACGGCGTCTCGCCCGAGGTGCACCGCCAGGCCGAGACCCGCGAGCTGAAGACCATCGATGCCACCTGCCCGCTGGTGACCAAGGTGCACCATGAGGCGAAGCGCTTCGCGGGGGAGGACTATGACATCCTCCTCATCGGCCACGAGGGCCATGAAGAGGTCGAGGGAACCGCCGGTGAGGCCCCCGAACACATCCAGCTGGTCCAGGGTCCCGAGGACGTCGCCGACATCGTCGTACGCGACCCGGAGCGGGTCTCCTGGCTCTCCCAGACGACCCTCTCGGTCGACGAGACCATGGAGACCGTCGCGGCCATCCGTGAGCGTTTCCCAGCGCTGCTGGACCCGCCCAGCGACGACATCTGCTACGCCACCCAGAACCGCCAGCTCGCGGTCAAGGAGATCGCCCACGACGCCGACCTGGTGATCGTGGTGGGCTCGGGCAACTCCTCCAACTCGGTGCGCCTGGTCGAGGTCGCCCTCGAGGCCGGCGCCAAGTCGTCCTACCGCGTGGATGACGCCAGTGAGATCGACGAGGCGTGGCTCGAGGGCGTCTCCAAAGTCAGCGTGACCTCCGGTGCCTCGGTGCCCGAGGAACTGGTCGAGGGAGTGCTCTCCTTCCTCGCCGAGCGTGGCTACCCGGACGCCCAGGCGGTGCACACCGCCGAGGAGTCACTGATCTTCGCCCTGCCACCGGAGCTACGGCGCGACATGCGCACAGCCCAGAAGGCGACGGGCGAGAGCGCCCAGAAGGTGACTGAGAAGAGCGGAAGGTAGGACCCACATGGCCCGATACGTCGACATCCATCCAGAGAACCCGCAGCAGCGACTGATCGACCAGGTGGTCGACCAGTTGCGCAACGACGCACTGATCGCCTATCCGACCGATTCCGGCTACGCCCTCGGGTGCCAGCTCGGCAACCGCGACGGCCGCGACCGGATCCTGCGGATCCGCGAGCTCGACGACAAACACCACTTCACGCTGATGTGCCGCGACTTCGCACAGCTCGGCCAGTTCGTGCACGTGAACAATGCCGCATTCCGCGCGATCAAGGCGGCGACCCCCGGGCCCTACACGTTCATCCTTCCGGCCACCGGCGAGGTGCCGCGTCGGCTGATGCACCCCAAGAAGCGCACGGTCGGGGTGCGGATCCCGACCTCGCGTCTGGTCAGCGCCCTGCTCGACACGCTCGGTGAGCCGCTGCTGACCAGCACTCTGATCCTGCCCGGCGAGGACGAGGCGCGGACGCTGGGTTGGGAGATCAAGGAAGAGCTGGACCACGACGTCGACGTGGTGATCGAGGCAGGCGAGACCGTGCCCCAGCCGACCACGGTGATCGACTGGTCCGACGACGTGCCGGAGGTGATCCGGGTCGGTGCCGGCGACCCGAGCCGGTTCGAGGCCTGACCCGAGCCGACCAGTCGGGCGACAGGGTGCGCACCTGCCGGGAGGTGGCGCAGGCTCAGTGGCTGACGCGGGGTCCGGTCGGGTGGACCGGTCGCCGGGGAGCGCCCTCGGCGCGCTTGCGGTAGACGTGTTGGCGCATCGCCAGGCAGCCCAGACAGAGGGCGTATCCGGTGATCAGCGCCCCGGCATGGTTGGCGAGCCCGGTGACGAGCGCCTGGATGGTGCCGTCCTGCTCGTGGGCGATCAGCTCGGGTGAGCTGAGGGCGATCAACGCGAAGACGCCGAGCATCAGCAGTGGCGGCGCGACGCCGACGACGAAGAAGTCGCGGGTGCGGACCCGCAGCGCCAGCGCGACGCACAGACCCACGAAGAGCAGATCGAAGAGCCAAGTGATCTCGGCGTGGACCAGGAGGTCGAGCGCGACGGCAGTCAGGGCGACGGCGATCCCGAGGGCGACCACTCGCCCCCCGGGCTCGGTGCCCTCTTCCCAGACCGTGCGTGCCTGTGCCACCAGGTCACGGTAGGTCGAACGGGACCGCCGATGGGTGCGACGCGCCGAAGCCACGCCTCAGGCGGTGAGGTCGGCGGCAGCGGCGGAGATCTCCTCCGGAGCGCCCGCTTCGGGGGTCCACGGGAGCCGGAGGCGGTCCTTGGCGGGCTGGTCGCGGTAGCGCGGGATCACGTGGATGTGGAAGTGGAAAACGGTCTGCCACGCGTCGGCGCCACAGCAGTTGAGCAGGTTCACCCCGTCGGCGCCGAGCTTCGTCTTCGCGTCGCCAGCCAGCTTCTGCGCGGTCTGCATGCAGGCGGCCATGTCGTCGGCGCCGATCTCCAGCAGGTCCACAGAATGTTCCTTCGGGACCACCAGGCTGTGGCCACGGCTGGCCGGGTTGATGTCCATGAAGGCGACTGTGCGGTCATCCTCGTAGACCTTGGTCGAAGGCAGGTCGCCGGCCACGATGGAGCAGAAAGTGCACTCAGACATGGCCAGCAGGCTAGCCGGTGCGACGATCGGTCCTGTCGGCGGCTCTGGGGCCCGTCGCGGATCCCTCGGGCGACCCCGGACGTTCGGGCAACTCGATGTCGAGCACCTCGGACCGGGGCTCGGCGATTGCCTCAAGCATCTCCGGTGCGGTCAGTGGTCGCGGCTGCTCGGTGACCGGTTCGGGGGCGGCGATGTCATCACCTTGCACACCGAGGTCCTCGAAACGGCGGGCCGTGACCAGCACTCTGGACTCGAGCGAACCGATACCCCGGTTGTAGTGCTCCACCGATGAACGCAGCGAGCGGCCCAACTTGTCCAGGTGGCCGGCCACGGTGCCGACCCGTTGGTGGAGCTCGCGTCCCAGCTCGTGGATCTCCCGGGTCTGGTCCAGCAGCCGTGCCTGGGTCCAACCTTGGGCGACTGTCTTGAGCAGGGCGATCAGCGTCGTCGGGGTGGCGAGCACGACGTTGCGTGCGCCGGCGTACTCGAGGAGGGAACGATCACCGTCGAGGGCCGCGGACAAGAACGCCTCACCGGGCAGGAAGAGCACGACGAACTCAGGGGTCTCAGCCAGAGCCTGCCAGTAGCGCTTGGCGCCGAGAGCGTCGACGTGCTGGCGCACCTGCCGGGCATGGCGGGCCAGGTGGCCGTCCCGCTCGGAGTCGTCGGCGGCCGTGGCATCGAGGAAGGCGTCCAGTGGCACCTTGCTGTCGACCACGACGTTGCAGCCGCCGGCCAGGTGGACCACCAGGTCGGGGCGCAGCGCGGCGCCGTCATGCACGACGTGGTGCTGCTCGGTGAAGTCGCAGCGATCGACGAGGCCGGCGATCTCGACCGCCCGGCGCAGTTGCATCTCGCCCCACTGGCCGCGCACCTGCGGCTTGCGCAGCGCCGTCGCGAGCGAAGCGGTCTCCCGCCGCAGGCTCTCGGCGGTGAGTCGGACGTCGTCGACCTGCTGGCGCAACTGGCCCTGCCAGGAGAGGCGATTGTGCTCCAACTCGCGCATCTGCACGGTCAGCCGGTCCAGGCCGTCCTTGACCACGGTGTCGTCGGCGACCCGGCGCTCCAGCGCGGCCACCGCCGCCGTCTCGTCGGCGGGACGCGACCGCGCCCACAGGACGCCGATGGTCGCGCCGAGCAACAGGCCCACGAACAGCAACAGGAACTCCATGTCCCCGAGCATGGACCATGCCACCGACAGTCAGCCGAGATCCACCACGACCGGGGCGTGGTCGGACGGTTTGCCCTCGCCCTGGGCCGGGTCGCGTGCGTCCCGGTCGATGAACGCGCCGGTGACTCTCTTCTCCAGCGACGCAGATCCGAGCACGAAGTCGATTCGCATGCCTCGATTGCGCTCGAATCGTTGCCGGTAGTAGTCCCAGTAGGTGTAGCCGTCGGTTCCGGGGGTGTGCTCCCGGACGACGTCGACGTACCCGTCGTCGAGGAACGCCTGGAATGCTTCCCTCTCCGGGGCCGTCACGTGCGTGGAGTGCTTGAACGCCGTGATGTCGAAGACGTCCTCGTCGAGTGGGGCGATGTTCCAGTCTCCGACCAGAGCCGTCTCCTCATCGAGCCACTCGCCGGCCGCGGCGCGCAGCTGCCGGAGCCACTCGAGCTTGTAGGCGTAGTGCGGGTCGTCGACCTTCCGGCCGTTGGGGACGTAGAGCGACCAGATGCGTACGCCGCCACACACGGCCCCGATCGCGCGCGCCTCAGCCGTGAGCGGGTCGCCGTACTCCGGCATCCGCGGGAAGCCGACCTGCACGTTCTCGAGCCCGACGCGGCTGATCAGTGCGACCCCGTTCCACTGGTTGTAGCCGGCTGCGGCGACCTCGTAGCCCAGCGACTGCAGGCCCATCAGTGGCAACTGGTCCTCGCGTGCCTTCGTCTCCTGCAGGGCGAGTACGTCGATGTCGTGGCGCTGCAGGAGCGCCTCGACTCGGTCGATGCGGGAGCGGAGAGAATTCACGTTCCAGGTGGCGATGCGCATGGGGGCGAATCTACGCGTCCCGTTGCCCGGCCGGATGAGCAGGCAGTTTGCGGCCCTCGAGACCGACGAACCGGGCAGATCGGGCGAGAACCCCTAGGGTTCGTACAATGACTACGCCAACCCGTGGGACCCGCTTCGTGGTCGGACTCGTCCACGCCTACACCTCGCTCGGCGTGGTCCTCGGCCTGCTGATGGTGCACTACGCCTACCAGGGCGAGGTGCGCACAGTGCTGTGGCTCATCCTCGCCTCGATCGTGATCGATGGGACGGACGGATTCCTGGCCCGCCACCTCGAGGTCAAGCGGGTGATGCCGGGCTTCGACGGAGCCCTGCTGGACAACATCGTCGACTACCTCACCTACGCCTTCGCGCCGATGGTCCTGCTGTGGTCGTGCGGCTATCTGCCTTCGGGCTTGCTCGGTGCGGTGACGGCGTCGGTGCCGTTGCTTGCCTCCTGCTACCAGTTCTGCCGGACGGACGCGAAGACCGAGGACCACCTGTTCCTCGGCTTCCCAAGCTACTGGAACATCGTGGCGTTCTACGTCGTGATCTTCGGGTGGGGTACGACGACCACCGCGGTGCTGTTGTTCGTCTTCTCGGCGCTGGTCTTCGTCCCGGTGAAGTATGTCTATCCGTCGCGGACCGCCACGCTGTGGTCCCTCAACATGACGATGGCCGTGCTGTGGCTGGGGGCCTTCGCGCTGCTGACCGCCCTGCTACCGCAGCCGCCCCTGTGGCTGTCCCTGGCCTCGTTGATCTATCCCGTCTACTACACGGTGTTGAGCCTGTGGCTCACGTTGCGTTCCCGCCGCGATCCTGCCGCTGCTTGACCGCCCTCACGCGAGGAAATCGGTGAGCATGCCGGGCGTGGCGCGGTCCGCGAAGCGAACGGCCACATCGAGGGGGACATCGAGAACGGTCACCTTTTCCGCGCCGGCGGCGGTGGTCGCGATCAGGGTGGACAGCCCTCGGCGGCGCTGGAACCAGGACTGGGACACGACCCAGCCGATGACGCCGTCGCGCTCGAGGACCTCCCGCGTGCGGCTGAGGCTGCCGCTACCGGCGACCAGGTGCTCGCTGGTCAACGCATGCCCCAGGTGGCGGTAGGCGAGCTCGGCGACTGCGGCTCCGAGCGCCGCGAGGGGCAGGAGTACGACGGCCGCGACCCACCACGGCCCGCTCACT
>JAKDNC010000197.1 GCA_030452025.1 Nocardioides sp.
ATCAAGGGCCCTATCAATCTCGACCCACTGCCAGCGGGCGAACTCCTGGCGCACCCACGGCCGGTCGAGGACACCGTTGTCGCGGGCCCACGCCAGAGTGTCCTCCCACAGCTGGATCATCCGGCCCCCGAGGGCGGCCAGGGCGAGTCGCTCGTGGTTGAGCTGGGCGGTCAGCAGCGACCAGCCGCCGTTGATCTCACCCACGACGTTGCTCATCGGGATCCGGATGTCGGAGTAGTAGGTCGCGGTGATCGTCATCCCGCCGACCGCCTTGATCGGGCTCCAGGTGAAGCCCGGGTCGTCGCAGGGGACGATGACGATCGAGATGCCCTTGTGCTTGCGGGCGTCGGGGTCGGTGCGCACCGCCAGCCAGACGTAGTCGGCGGTGTTGCCGCCGGTGGTGAAGATCTTGGTGCCGTTGATGACCAGGTCGTCCCCGTCGCGGACCGCCCGGGTGGTGAGCGAGGCCAGGTCGGTCCCGGCCTCGGGCTCGGTGTAGCCGATCGCGAAGACGATGTCGCCGGTGAGCATGCCGGGCAGGAACCGCTGCTTCTGCTCATCCGTGCCGAAGTTCATCAATGTGGGGCCGACGGTGTTGACGGTGACCAGGGGGAACGGGACCCCGGCTCGCTGGATCTCGTCGTAGAAGATGAACTGCTCTTCATCGCTGCGACCCTGGCCGCCGTACTCCTCCGGCCAGCCGACCCCGAGCCAGCCGTCGGCTCCGAGCATCCGGACGACCTCGCGGAAGCGCGGCCCTCCCGCGCCGGCCTCGCCCACCTCGCGCCGTTCGTCGGCCGGCAGCAGCTGGTTGAAGTAGTCCCGCAGCTCGCTGCGGAGTTGCTGTTGGGCGGGGGTCTCGCGCAGGTCCATGAAGGCGTCTCCAGTGCGTCGTCCGCGTCGGGCGGGAGTCAGTGGGGCACGACCAGCGCCGTGCAGTACTCGCAACCTAGGCTCCCGACGGCCCCTGCGATCGGACCGTCTCCCACTCAACGGGAGACGGACGCACCACCTGTGGCATCCCTCACCCTTGCCGGCCTCACCCCCTGCACTGAGAGCGTTGCCACCCAATGGAACCGCGCACGAGCCGCGAGGCGTCCTCGCTCTAAGGTCGGCCGAGCACGCCGCCCGGCGCCTCCCGTCGGTCGGCTCCCGACGAACGACCAGGCCCACGAGGAGAACCATGACTGAGCAACAGACCGGGATCGACCTGTCCGGACGCACCGCGATCGTGACCGGCGCCGGGGCCGGACTCGGCCGTGCAGAGGCCCTCGCGCTGGCTCGGCTGGGCGCCAACGTGGTCGTCAACGACATGGGGAAGGCAGCCGACGACGTGGCCGCCGAGATCCGGGCCTTGGGCTGCGGCGCGGTCGCGGTGCCCGGCGACATCGCCGACTGGTCACTCGGCGACCGGCTCGTGGGGGCCGCAGTGGACGGCTTCGGCTCGCTCGACATCGTGGTCAACAACGCCGGCATCACCCGCGACAAGATGCTGTTCAACCTGACCGAGCAGGACTGGGACGACGTCATTGCAGTGCACCTCAAGGGGCATGCAGTGCTCTCGCGCGCCGCGGCTACCCACTGGCGCAGCGCGTCCAAGGCAGCCGGTGGGCCGGTCTACGGCCGAGTGGTGAACACCTCCTCCGAGGCGTTCCTCTTCGGTGGCGCAGGGCAGGCCAACTATGCGGCAGCCAAGGGTGGGATCACCGCACTCACCCTCTCCACGGCCAACGGCCTCTCCCGCTACGGCGTCACCGCGAACGCGATCTGTCCCCGGGCGCGTACCGCGATGACCGCCGACGTGTTCAGCGACGGCGTGGAGTCCGGCGGACTCGACATCCTCGCACCGGAACGGGTGGCGACCTTCGTCTCCTACCTCGCCTCGCCGGCCGCCGCGTCGGTCAGTGGTCAGGTCTTCGTGGTCTACGGCGACATGGTCGGGCTGATGGCGGCCCCGACGGTGGAGCAGAAGTTCACAGCCGCGGACGGGACCTTCTCCGTGGAGGAGCTCGATGCGCAGGTCTCGTCGTACTTCTCCGGGCGTGACCCGAAAAGGACGTTCTCTGCCTACAGCGTCGCCGAGCTCGACACGACCGGCACCAACACCTGATCTGCCCGCCATGTCCTGCCCCGCCTAGTCCTGTCCTGCCTTCACGCGGAACGTACGGCGCCGGTGGCCGCGGTTGCGGAGCGGACGAGCAGGAGGCACGTGAGGGCGGCGGCCAGACAGATCCCCAGCCCGACCAGGGCAGCGGCGACGAAGCCGTCCTCCGTCGGCCGGCCGGACGCATCGGCGAAGTGCTGGAGCAGCGCCAAGGAGAGCGCGCTGCCCATGGAGAAACCCAGGAAGCGCATCACCATGTTGAAGCTCAGCGCGCTCCCGGTCTCCGCCGCGGGGACGACACGGACCATCAGCCACGGGATCGAGTTGAACGTGGCGCCGCTGCCCAGTCCGCCGACCACCATGGCCAGGACCACGTGCCACACCTCACCGTGCCACAACGCCAGGCTCAGGTTGCCCAGCCCGAAGAGGGTGCAACCCAGCGGGAGCAGCAGGTCCGGGCCGATCCGGGGGCCGAGCCGGAGCGCCAACCGGTTGCCCAGCACACTGGCCAGGGCGTACGGCGCCAGCATGAGGCCGGCTGTCGCCACGGAGTGGCCGAGCCCGTAGCCACGGTCCTGTCCCCCCTGGACCAGAACCATCGCACTGGCGAGCAGCAGGTACATCCCAGCTCCGGCGATCAGCGCGGCCAGGTTTGCCCCCAGCACCCCGGGTCTGCAGGCGAGGCGCAGATCGACCAGTGGTCGGGGGGTCCGCAACAGCCACCACACGCAGACCAACATCAGGACGAGGGCGACCACGAGGAGGCCCAGGACGACCGGGGACGTGTAGCCCCGGTGGCCGCCGCGACTGATCACCAGCAGCAGTCCGAGGGTAGAGGTGCCCAGGAGTGTCGCACCGGCCCAATCGACCCCTCCCTCCACGGGCCCGACCGAGGCCGGCACCGTGCGGGCCCCCACCAGGAGCGCCACGAGGGTCACCGCGAAGGCGGCCCAGAATGCGCCCTTGACCCCGGCCACGTGCGCCACCAGCGCCGCCACCGGGAACCCCAGTCCGGCGCTGGCCACGTTGGCCACCGAGATCGCGGCGAGCGCGGGCCGCGAGCGCTCCTCGGGCAACTGCTCACGCGCGAGCGCCAGGGCCAGCGGGGTGACTGCGAAGCCGAGGCCCTGTAGCGCCCGGCCCGTGACCAACGCCCCGAACCCGAGCGGCAGTGCCGCCAGAAGTGTCCCGCAGGCGACCAGTGCGATGAGTCCGAGCATCACGGGGCGCCGTCGCCGTCCGGATCCGACTCGGCCTGCGACGGGTGTGACGACGGCTCCGACCAGCAGCGTGGAGGTCAGCGACCACTGGGCGGCTCCGAGCGACACGCCCTCGCGCACAGCAATCCCCGGGACGAGGGGCGCACCGAGACTGCCGACCACCCCCGTCACCATGGTCAGCGCCAACAGGCCGACGAGCATCCACCGGCCCTCGACCGGCGCCGACCGACGCAGTGAATCCCTGCTCCCCGCCGCCAGGTCTTGGGGCTGTGTCATGCGACGCGGTCTCCTTCGTGGGTGGGTGGGCCTCGTGGCTCCCGGTGCGCGTGGCGCTGCGCCGCTGCGCCGGGCCGCTGCTCGGATCTGCTCGGAGAGCAGAGCAGGTCGGGGCGGCCGAACCACGATCAGTTCCGTCCAACGGAATCGTGCACGCGTCGCGGCACCGTCTGGTCGTGCTACCTTGACTACAGTTGAGCAAGCGCTTGGGAGGTATACATGTCCGCACTGGATACAGAGCTTCTGGAACACCGGGAGGCACGACCCGGGGTGGTCACTCGGGTCACCCAGATCCTCGACGTCTTCATGTGGGGCAGCGAGTTCATGGGGCTGGACGACATCACCTCGGTGACCGGCCTGCCCCGCTCCACTGCATTCCGGATCCTGAACCAGCTCGTCGAGCTCGACTGGCTCGAGCACAGCAACCGGGGCTACCGCCTCGGCGCACGCACCCAGGGCATGGGGGGACGCGGCACGGACCACGTGGACCTGCGCAGCGCCGCGGCCCCGATCATCAACGACCTGCACCTCAACACCGGGGCCGTGGCCCACCTCGGCGTCCTGGAGGGCGGCACCGTCCACTACCTCGACAAGGTGGGGGGCGCCGCCGCCGCCTCCGTGCCGAGCCGGGTCGGAGGGCGACACCCGGCGGACCGTACGGTCTCCGGGAGGGCACTTCTCGCCTGCCTGGTGCCCGAGGACGTCGACACACTCCTCGGTGTCAGCTCGGTGCGCCACCGCAAGGAGGTCGACCTGGTGGCCCTGCACTCCGAGCTCGACCGGATCCGCAAGGGCCGCGGGATCGCGGTCGTCCCTGCGGATCGGTGCGTCATGGGAATCACCGCGCTGGCGGCCCCGGTCCGGGGACCCCACGGCGTCGTGGGGACCATTTCTCTGGCCGGTCGCGATCTCCCGCCGCTGCAGGCCGTCGCGCCGATGGTCACCGCCGCCGCCCGAATGACCGCCCAGGCGCTCTTCCCACAGCACGCCTCCCCCATGTCCGGCCGGGGCGACGGCCGACTGCGCGCCGTGACCCGACACGCGACTGGCGCTTGAGCGGGGAACCCGTCCTCGTCGTTGGTCCCTCTGGGTGAAACCAGACGAATCGTCGCCGGCGGGCCTGCCTAGTGTGCGTGAGGTCACAGGGCGTCGGTGGCTCGGCCCGCCCCCTGACCGGACTTCACCAATCAACAGGAGGTCGGCATGTTCCGACGCACATCCACATCGGCCGGGGTCGCCCTCGCGTTGCTGCTTGCGGCAGGCCTGCTCGCAGGCTGTTCCGATGGTGGTCAATCCAGTGGAGCGCAGGGCTCGGAAGCGGTCGACCTCACCTCGCTGCAGGAGGGCATCCTGGGCGAGGACACGGGCGGCGAACCGGTCGAGGGTGGGCAGGTCACCATGGCGGTGTTCGCCGAGCCCCGGTCGCTGGATCCCACTGTCTCGATCGCGGCCCTGAGCACCGGCGGGGTCGAGATGCTCAACATCTACGACAGCCTGATGCGCTACGACGCGGAGGCCCAGGAGTTCGAGCCACGACTCGCCAAGACCCTGGAGACCGAGGACAACCGGACCTGGACGATGACGCTCCGCGACGACGTGACCTTCTCCAACGGCAAACCGCTCGACGCCGCGGCCGTGCAGGCCAGTCAGACACGCTATGCCACCGCCTCGGCGCCAGAGGCTGCCCTGTGGAACGACAACGTTGCCAACGTCTCCACTCCCGACGACCGGACCGTCGTCTATGAGTTGAAGAGGCCCTGGGCCCAGTTCCCCGGCATCTTGTCCACAGGACCGGGCATGGTCGTGGCCAAGGAGTCGACACGCGGTGAGGACTTCACGCCGATCGGAGCGGGTCCGTTCACGTTGGAGAGCTGGGACCCTCAGGAAGCGATGGTGCTCCAGCCACGCGAGGACTACTGGGGTGGTGCACCGAACCTCGACTCACTCAGGTTCGTCTACCTGCCCAACGCGACCGCTGCCATCGAATCCATGGACGGTGGCCAGGTCGACATGATCTATGTCCGGGAGCCGGACCAGGTCGAGGAGGTGCTCTCCGGGGATGCCCACGGATACGTCAACTTCGTCGCCTCGGGCAACTCAGCGATCATCAACGCCGGCAAGGGCCGCCCCGGGTCGGACCCGCGTGTGCGCCAGGCCATGCAACTGGCGATCAACCCCGAAATCATCACCACCCGGGCCTTTCGGGGCGCTGAGGGAGGGACCTCGACGGTCTTCCCCGACTACTCCCGCTGGCACAGCGACGTCGACGGACTCGACTACGACCCGGACCGGGCCAAGGAGCTGCTCAAGGAGGCCAAGGCTGACGGGTACGACGGGGCGGTGGAGTGGACCGACGGCTCCGACCCCGCCTCACGAGAGACCGCGTTGGCGATCAAGGCCATGTGGGAGGCAGTCGGATTCGACGTCGACGTCCACATCGCCAGGACGACCTCCGACCAGATCACGAAGGCCACCGAGCAGGACTTCGACGTGATGGCCTGGGGCTTCTCGTTCCGAGAGGCCGACCCGTTCCCGAAGATGTTCGCGACACTGCACAGTGACGGCACCCAGACCTACGGCGGCGCCACCAGTCCCGAGATGGACAGCCTGCTCGAGGAGTTCCAGGTCGCCGACAGCCTGGCGGACCAGCAGTCGATCATGGAGCAGGTGCAGGAACAGGTCAACGACGATGTTCCGTTCCTCAGCTTCGGGGCCTACGCCGAGATGCTCAGCTGGACCGAAGACGTGCACGACGTCGTAGGAACGGTGAACTCGATGGTGATGTTCGACCGGGCCTGGAAGGGCTGACCGATGCCCTCATCCGTCCGGGGGGTCACCCGCCACGGATGACTGTCGACGTCCCCGGCGCCCTGTTGACAGGGACAACGCCGGGGACGTTCGGCCTCGTCAGGGAAGCTGCACCTGGCCGGCCGCGACCTTCCCGGTGGCGTTGCGGGGCAACGCCTCGGTGGTCAGACGCCAACGACTCGGCACCTTGTAGCGGGCCAGCCGGGACAGGCAGTGATCCCTGAGCTCGTCCTCGGTGGCGCTCATCCCCGGACGGAGCACCACCACCGCAGCGACCGTCTGCCCGAAGTCGTCGTCCGGCACTCCCCGCACGATGCACTCATCGACTGCCTCATGGGTGGCCAGCTGATGCTCGACCTCGGCCGGG
>JAKDNC010000198.1 GCA_030452025.1 Nocardioides sp.
GGTGCCGGACACGCGTACGCCGGCCAGGACGTGCAGCTCGTCGTGGTCGCCGTCCCGCCCGACCACCTGGGCGAGCAGATCGCCAGGGTGCTGCGCGAGACCGACGCGGTGGTCACCGACGTCGGCAGCATCAAGTCCCAGCCGCTGGAACAGCTCCGCTCGCTCGCGCCGGATCTCGTGGGCCGCTACGTCGGCAGCCACCCGATGGCGGGCAGCGAACGGTCCGGCCCCCTGGCCGGCTCGGCGACCCTCTTCGAGGGGCGACCCTGGGCGATCACTGCCCACGAAACGGCCGAGCCGGAGGCCGTGGCACTGGTCGAGGAGCTGGTCCGGAACTGCGGGGGAGTGCCACTGCGGCTCACCCCTGCCGAGCACGACGCCGCGGTGGCCCGCACCTCCCATCTGCCGCACCTCATGTCCTCGCTCACCGCCGGACGATTGGCCGACGCGCCCAGCGAACATCTGCAGCTCTCCGGACAGGGGGTGCGTGACGTGACGCGGATCGCCGCCGGCGACCCGCACCTGTGGCAACAGATCATCGGTGCAAATTCCCCCGCGCTGGTGACTCTCCTGGATGAGGTCCGGGAACGGATCGACGAGCTCCGGACCCTGCTCGTCGATGGTCGTCGTGAGGAGCTCGGCGACCTGCTCGCCGAAGGCGTGCGTGGCACCGAGGCGATCCCGGGCAAGCACGGTGGCCCGGCACGTCCGATGCGCAGTGTCTTCGTGGCGGTGCCCGACAACCCGGGAGAGCTGGCCCGACTGTTTGCCGATGCGGGCCGCACCGAGGTGAACATCGAGGACATCCGCATCGACCACGATCCCGGCCGTCCGGTGGGTCTCGTGGAGCTGATCGTTGATGCCGAGCGTGGCTACTACCTGGTGACGTCGCTCACCGCGCGAGGTTGGGACGTCCGCGAGTGACCGGATCGAGGATGGGTCCTCGATGGTACGGCGGCGGTAGGCTGCGTCCTGCCCAATCGACCAGCAGGAGGCATCACCGGTGAGCAGCAAAGTCGTCGTCGCGATCGACGGCCCCTCGGGATCGGGGAAGTCGAGCACGTCGCGTGGGGCAGCGGACCGTCTGGCATTGCGCTACCTCGACACTGGCGCGATGTTCCGGGCGATGACCTGGTTCATGCTCAGCGAGGGCGTGGACGTTCATGACCGCGAGGCGGTGGCTGCGAAGGCGGACGAGCCGGAGATCGAGTCCGGCACCGACCCGCACGGTCCCGCCATCCTCGTCAACGGAGAGGACGTTGCCGCGGCGATCCGCGAGCCGGAGGTGACCAACGCGGTCAGCCCGGTCAGCATCGTTCCCGAGGTGCGCAGCCGACTCCTTGACCTCCAGCGCTCGATCATCGGCGAGGGCGGGATTGTCGTCGAAGGGCGCGACATCGGCTCCGTGGTGTGGCCGCAGGCGGAGGTGAAGCTCTACCTGACTGCAAACACCGATGCCCGGGCCCGACGCCGGGCCGCGGAGGAGGGCGGCTCCGATGTCTCCGGCGTGGCGGAGTCGTTGCTGGCCCGCGACAAGATCGACTCGGGCCGCAGGACCGCGCCGTTGACGATGCCGGCGGGCGCCGTTCACATCGACACGACGCCGTTCACCCTCGACGAGGTGATCAGCCAGGTCGTCGCCCTGGCCACGGAGGCCAGCGGTTCGGGCACGTGATGGCCGAGTCGCTGCACACTGACCTGCCGCGCACCGACGGAGTCCCGCTCCCGCCTCGCTACCTTCTCCACCCGCTGCGGGGCACGGCTCGGTTCCTCATCCGACGCGGGTTCGGCGTGGACGTGCACGGCGTGGAGAACGTGCCCACCGATGGTCCGGTGATCTTCGCCAGCAACCATGTCGGCGTGATCGACGGCCCTCTCCTCGCGATCTTTTGTCCACGCCCGGTGCACGCACTGACCAAGGCCGAGATGTTCGAGGGCATGCTGGGCAGGTTCCTGCGTGGGGCGGGGCAGATCCGGCTGGACCGTTTCGGCGCCGACCCCACGGCGATGCGGACGTGCCTGGCGGTGCTCCGCTCGGGACGCGCGGTCGGGATATTCCCCGAGGGGACCCGTGGAGCCGGTGACCTCGGGCGCTTCCATGCCGGGGCGGCGTACCTCGGGCTCGTTTCGGGTGCGCCGATCGTGCCGGTGAGCATGCTCGGCACCCGGGCCAGGGGAGCGGGGAGCAGCGCGTTGCCTCCGTGGCGAGGTCAGGTCGACATTGTCCACGGCCCGCCGTACCGTTTCGAGCGCACAGCCTGGCCGCGCACCCGGGAACAAGTCCGGGCATCGACGTTGTTGCTCAGGGAGCACATGATGGCGCGCTTGCACGAGGCGATCGCCCTGACCGGACAGCAACTGCCCGGCCCCCTGCCGGTCGGGCAGAGGAACATTGACGAAGACCCGCCCACCGGCGTGGAACGAGGAGCATGATGAGCGAGTACGACGCGCCTGCCGAGGCGGCCCCCGAAGATATGGGACCTGTGCCGGTGCTCGCTGTGGTGGGACGGCCCAACGTCGGCAAGTCCACCTTGGTCAATCGGATCATCGGGCGCCGCGAGGCGGTCGTCGAGGACCGCCCGGGTGTCACCCGCGACCGTGTCTCCTACGACACGTCGTGGAGCGGGCGTGCCTTCACCGTCGTCGACACCGGCGGCTGGGACCCCGATGCCCGAGGGATGGCGGAGCGGATCAGGGCGCAGGCCGAGATCGCAGTGTCGCTGGCCGATGCGGTCCTCTTCGTGGTCGACGCGACCGTCGGCATCACTGACGCCGACGAAGCTGTCGTCCAAGTGCTCCGTCGCTCGAAGAAGCCGATCGTGCTGGCCGCCAACAAGGTCGATGACGAGCGCATCGAGGCGGAAGCATACGGGCTGTGGAACCTAGGCCTGGGGGAGCCATGGCCTGTCTCGGCCATCCACGGTCGCGGTTCCGGTGACCTGCTCGACGCCGTGCTGGAGGCGCTGCCCGAGACCCCGGAGGAGCGGTTCCACGAAGTCGGTGGACCGCGTCGCATCGCGCTGGTCGGGAAGCCGAACGTCGGGAAGTCCTCGCTGTTGAACCAGTTGGCCAAGGAAGAGCGCGTCGTGGTCGACAACGTCGCCGGCACCACCGTCGACCCGGTGGACGAGCTGATCACGCTGGGGGATCGGGAGTGGCGTTTCATCGACACCGCAGGGATCCGCAAGCGGGTCAAGGCGGCCTCGGGCCACGAGTACTACGCCTCGCTGCGCACCTCGTCCGCGATCGAGCGCGCCGAGGTGGCGGTCCTGGTCGTCGACGGTTCGGAGTCGCTCTCCGAGCAGGACGTCCGGATCCTGCAGACGATCCGGGAGTCGGGGCGTGCGCTGGTGATCGCGTTCAACAAGTGGGACCTGGTCGACGGGGAGCGTCGCTACTACCTCGACCGCGAGATCGAGCGTGAGTTGGTGCAGGTCCAGTGGGCGCCGCGGATCAACGTCACTGCGCGCACCGGCTGGCACATCGACCGGCTCGTCCCAGCACTGGACAAGGCACTCGTGGGATGGGAGACCCGCATCCCGACCGGGCAGCTCAACGCCTTCCTGGGTCGCCTCGTCGCCGAGCACCCGCACCCGGTGCGCGGCGGGAAGCAGTCGAAGATCCTCTTCGGCACCCAGGCCCAGACGGCGCCGCCGACGTTCATCCTTTTCACGAGCGGCAAGCTGGACGCGGGCTATGAGCGCTTCATCGAGCGTCGGCTGCGCGAGGAGTTCGGCTTCGTGGGCACGCCGATCGAGCTGCAGGTTCGAGCCCGGGAGAAGCGCAAGCGCTGATTACCGGTCCACGGCCACGCTCCGCGCACGTCGATTGTCGCCTGGGCGTGGTACTTGCCCTCTGGTGCCCACTCTGAGACGACAATCGCCGAGACATCGCACTCCTTTGGCAGGCCCTGACCCGGATTCCCGGTCCCAACGGGGCGTGCGGTACTGTTCACTCCGCTCGTTCGGTCAGTTTCCGGGCGGGCATCGGGCTGTAGCGCAGCTTGGTAGCGCACTTGACTGGGGGTCAAGGGGTCGCAGGTTCAAATCCTGTCAGCCCGACCGAAGAACCGCCTCTGACCAGCGATAACGCTGGGACAGAGGCGGTTTGCATTTGAGTCAGGTTGTCCTATTGGCCACTTGTTCACCGCCGGGTTTCGGACTCGGCGGCCGCGACCGCCGAGTGAACGGTTCAACCGAGCGCGCGCGGACCAGCGTGGCCACCAGGTCAACCTGGAATACCTCGCCCGCGTCGTGTTCACCCAGGAGCGTGAGGGCAACGTGATGGCCTACCCAGACACGCCGATGGTGAACGGTCTTGGAGTCCTCGGGTGGGGCGTCGGCGGCATCGAGGCCGAGGCCGCCATGCTCGGCCAACCGATGAGCATGCTGATCCCGCAGGTGCTCGGATTCAAGTTGACCGGTGAACTGCCCGAGGGAGCCACCGCCACCGACCTGGTGCTCACCGTTGCACAGTTGCTGCGCCAGACCGGAGTGGTCGGCAAGTTCGTGGAGTTCTACGGACCGGGAGTGGCCAATGTGCCACTGGCGAACCGGGCCACGTTGGGCAACATGAGCCCCGAATACGGATCAACCTGCGCGATCTTCCCCATCGACGACGAGACCCTGAAGTACTTGAGTCTCACCGGCCGCGCCGCCGAGCAGATCGCGCTCGTCGAGGCCTACGCAAAGGAGCAGGGGCTCTGGCATGACCCCGCGGCCAAGGCAACCTACTCGCAGACCGTGGAACTGGACCTCAGCACCGTCGAGCCGTTGATCGCAGGCCGACCCGCCCACAGGACCGCATCGCGCTGAAGTCGGCGCCACGAGAGGTGCAGTGCCTGTTGGCGAGCCAGCCGGATTCAGAGTCGGGGTCAGGACCTACTGGTCTCGACGAGGCGTCCTCGGAGTCGTTCCCGGTAAGCGATCCAGTCTCGGTCAGCGGAAACCATGAGGTCGACCTCCCGAGCCGAACAGCGAAGACCAAGTCACCGTGACCGACAACGTTCAACACGTCGGGGTCGCTGGCATCACCAGAAGCACTCCCCTCGATCCCCTCAATCCCAGCCAAACGGGGCAAGCCCGACGAAGACAAAACGGGCATTCCCGTACAGGCCCAGGAGGGTTCTCGTGGCACTTTCAAAACGCGGCGTGGCCCATGTCACGTTCTGTTAGCGTGTCGCTTCAAGAGCACTCGGCGCACATGTCGTTCATGGTCGCCAGGCGCCGATGATGACCCACGCGGATTCTCTCCATTGGTCGTCACTGGCGCAGACGAAGGGGATGGGAATCCGCATGAGTGACAACACGACGAACAGCTCGTTGACCGATGCCTTGATCAAGACCCGCCACTTCTTCACCAAGAATCAGCCCGTCTCTCCAGACGGACGCACCCTGCTCAAGGTGGGCGGACGGTCGGGGGACTCGTTCTACCGCGACCGCTGGAGCCACGACAAGGTTGTGCGATCGACTCACGGAGTGAACTGCACCGGCTCCTGCTCATGGAACGTCTACGTCAAGGACGGCATCATCACGTGGGAGACCCAGGCTGTCGACTATCCGACAACCGGGCCCGACAAGCCCGAGTATGAGCCACGCGGTTGCCCCCGCGGCGCATCGTTCTCGTGGTACACCTACTCGCCGACCCGCACGCGCTATCCCTACATTCGTGGCGTTCTGCTTGAAATGTATCGAGAGGCGAAGGCGCGACTGGAGGACCCGGTTCTCGCTTGGGCAGACATCACCGAAGACCCCGAGCGCTCGGCTCGCTACAAGCGTGCCCGCGGCAAAGGTGGTCTGGTTCGCGCATCCTGGGACGAGGCCATCGAGATCGTCGCTGCCGCGCACGTGCACACGATTCGCAAGTGGGGGCCTGACCGGGTTGCAGGATTTTCGCCCATCCCGGCGATGTCGATGGTTTCGCACGCGTCGGGAGCGAGGTTCGTCAACCTGATCGGTGGGTCGATGCTGAGCTTCTATGACTGGTACGCCGACATGCCGGTCGCCTCTCCACAGATGTTCGGTGACCAGACCGACGTACCCGAATCCGGTGACTGGTGGGACGCCAGTTATCTGATGATCTGGGGCACGAACGTGCCGGTGACTCGTACACCGGATGCGCACTGGATGGTCGAGGCCCGGTATCGGGGTCAGAAGGTCATCGTCGTCTCACCCGACTTCGCCGACAGCACCAAGTTCGCCGACGAGTGGTTGCCCGCCGAGCCGGGGACAGACGGCGCACTGGCGATGGCCATGGGGCATGTGATTCTCAAGGAGTTCTACGTCGATCGCCAAACCCCCTATTTCAACGACTACGTCAAGAAGTACACCGACCTGCCGTTCCTGGTCACCCTCGACGAAGCACGGGATGCGGCCGGTGAGACCACCTTCACGGCGGGCAAGTTCCTGACCGCATCGGACCTCACCGACGAAGTTGAGACCGAGCAGGAGAACGCTGACTTCAAGACGGTGCTGGTCGACGCAGCCACCAACCAGCTGGTCGTCCCCCCGGGCACCCTGGGCCACCGTTACGGCGAGACCGGTGAGGGCAAGTGGAACCTCGACCTCGGCGACATCGACCCCTTGCTCTCGCTGATCGACGGCGCCGATGAGTGCGTTCCTGTCGACATGCCCCGCTTCGACGCCGGTCAGGGCAACGTGGGCGTCATCCGCCGCGGGGTTCCGGCACGCCGGGTGGCCGGCCGTCTGGTCACCACGGTGTTCGACCTGATGATGGCCCAGTATGGCGTCGGCCGTCCCGG
>JAKDNC010000199.1 GCA_030452025.1 Nocardioides sp.
GAGGTCGAGCCCCACACCCGAGGTACGAATGTAGGCCACGTCGGCCTCCTGACAGGCCCCTTCGTCAGGTTCACCGAAGGTGTGTCGCAACCTCCCCGAGGAGGTCAGCGCCTGGGCTTGACGACCAGGGCCGCTCCCCCGCCGCGTCGGGTGGGCTCGGCGACCGCGGTCATCTTGCCGTGGCGACCGAACTCGATGGCCGTCGCGGCTCCGATCTGCCACGAGCCGGTCAAGATGTCCCCGGAGACCCGCAACGTGTGGCCGTACTCGTTGAGCATCTCCTCGTAGGCATCCATGAAGTCCGGCTCAGAGGTGACGGTCGTGGTGTTGCGCTGGGCGGCCCGTGGTGCGGCGATCGCTTCCTCGATCGTCATGTCCCGGTCGATCCGGTTGAACAGCATCTGCAGCACCGTCGTGATGATCGTCGAGCCGCCGGGTGTGCCGAGCGCCAGGAACGGCTTGCCGTGCTTGAGCACGATCGTCGGCGACATCGAGGAGCGCGGGCGCTTGCCCGGCTCGATCCGGTTCGGGTCCTCGGGGTCATAGACCGTCGAGAAGTCCGTCAGCTCGTTGTTGAGCAGGAACCCCCGCCCGGGCACCACGATTCCCGATCCACCGGTCTGCTCGATGGTGAGCGTGTACTCCACCACGTTGCCCCACCGGTCGCTGACCGTCATGTTGGTCGTCGAGATGTTCTCGGTGTCCTCGTCGACGACACCTGGCTTCGCCTCGCCGTCACACTTGCCGTCGTAGGAGGACACGTCACCCTCCGCGACCGGCTTGGCCTGCGCCTGCGTGGGGTCGATCTGGCAGGCCCGCTCCTTCGCGAACTTGTCGGAGAGCAGGTCCTTGACCGGTACGTCGACCTGTGACGGGTCGCCGACGTAGGCGCCCCGGTCTGCGAAGGCCAGGGCCGAGGCCTCGACGTAGTGGTGCAGCGCGTCGGCGTCGGACATCGAGCCGACGTCGAACTGCTCAAGGATGTTCAGCGCCTCGCCGATGGTCGTGCCACCACTAGAGGACTCGGCCATGCCGTAGACGTCGTGTCCTCGGTAGGAGCTCTTCGTGGGCCTGCGGTTCAACGCCCTGTAGTTGGCCAGGTCGGAGGTTTCCATCGACCCGACCGGGACCGGGAGCTCGGTGTCGTCAGTCTTCGGCGGGTCCTGCACCGCCTCGACGATCTCTTGGGCCATCGGGCCGCGGTAGAACGCCTTCATCCCGTGCCGGGCGAGGATCCGGTAGGTGCGAGCCAGGTCCGGGTTGCGGAATTTCGTGCCGACTTTCGGAGCGTCGCCGTTGGGCAGGTAGAGGTCGCGGGTCGAGGTGAAGGCGCCGAAGCGCTCGGCGTTGTCGAGCGTCTGCTTGCGGAAGGTCTCGTCGACGACGAAGCCCTTCCTGGCCAGGCGGGTGGCCGGACGCAGCGCCCTGGCCAGGGAATGGGTCCCCCACCGCCGGAGCGCGCGGTCCCAGGTGGCCAGGGTGCCGGGCACGCCGACCGAGACGCCACTGGTGACCAGTTCGGGGGTGAACGGGTAGGGCTCGCCGGTGGCCGGGTCGATGAAGGCGTCGTGCTCCATCGCAGCCGGCGCGGTCTCGCGGCCATCGATCGTGGAGACCCGGCCGGTCCGGCCGTCGTAGCGGACGATGTAGCCACCGCCGCCGATCCCGGCACTGTAGGGCTCGGTCACGCCGAGCGCAGCAGCCGCGGCGATGGCGGCGTCGGTGGCGTTCCCGCCCCGCCGCAACACCTTGAGGGCGATCCGCGAGGCCTCCGGGTCGACGGTGCTGACCGCTCCGCCGTAGCCGACCTGGGTCGGCGTCTTCTGGGGTGGCTGGTGGTGGCCGCCCCCGTGGTGGCCGCCTCCATGGCCGCCTCCGTGGTGACTGTCCGGATCGGCCCGGTCGGCCGCGATGGTCGGCGAGATGGCAGTGGTGGCGAGCAGGGCAGCGCTGGCGAAAAGCGCGCAGGCGCCGGTGGTACGTCTCATGTCCCCTCCCGAGAACGAGGTAATAGGGCTCTCACCCTGCTCCGTCGGGACCGTTCTGTCGAGAGTTTCGCGCCGGGGATTCCTCAGCCGAGCTCGGGCAGCGCCTCAGCCACGAGCTCGCCGAACTCCCGGTGCCCCTCGGGCGTGAGATGCAGGCCGCCCTCGAGGTAGTCGAAGTCCACGTCCGAAGTCGCGATGTAGGGCACACCGGCGTCCGCGGCCGAGGCCGCCAACAGCTCGTCGACGTGGGCCGCCGCGGGACGAGCCGGCGCGTCGGGCGGGCCGACGAGGACCACCTGGTGGCCCTCGAGCGCCGTGAGCAGACGGCGTACGCCATCGTTCACCGCGGCGTCGGGCTGGTCGTAGTCATTGAGGCCGCCTTGTACGACGACCAGCTGCGGATCGCTGCGCAGCGCGCGACCTGCCCGGTCGGCGTACGACACCGGTCCGCAGGGGCTGGACTTCTCGGCGAAGCCGGAGCCGCTGAAGCCGTAGACGTGCACCTCGCCGGGCAGCTGGGAGGGCCAGGAGGTCCCGACGTGGTCGAGCTGGAGACCCACCGAGTAGGAGTCTCCGATGACCGCGATCCGTGGGCCGGTCCCGGCGCCGTTGACGATCTGTTGCCGCACGCCCGACTCGGTGGTGTAGCGCTCACACGTGGTCGGGTCCTCGCTCTGGGCACGGTCGACGACGTAGCCGGCCGCCACGAATGCGCTCAACAACGCAACGACGGCGGCCACTCGCCCGGGCAACGGGCGCCCCAAGATCCCCACGGCTCGATTCTCCGTCCCGCGACGCCGCGAGACAACGCGACTTTCGTATATTCAGACCGCGTAGGCGGCGAGCTCCCCCGCCAGGTCCTCGTGGGCACGGCCCTTGACGATCGTCCCGTCCGCAGTGTGCTCGAGCGAGTCGATCTCCCCGCGCTGGTGCAGCGAGTTGATCAGGTCGCCACGTTCATAGGGCAGCAGAGCCTTGAACTCGACCTCGGGGTGCGGCAGATCGGACTCGACCCTGGCCAGCGCATCCGCGATGCCCTCCCCGGTCTTCGCGCTGACCACCACCGAGTGGGGTTCGCGCTGCCGGAGCCGGGCCAGCACCATCGGGTCGGCCAGGTCCGCCTTGTTGATCACGATCAGCTCGGGAACCCCGGTCGCCTCGATGTCGGCGAACACCTCGCGCACTGCAGCGATCTGGCCCTCCGGGTCGGGATGGGAGCCGTCCACGACGTGCAGGATCAGGTCGGAGTCGGCGACTTCCTCCAGCGTCGAACGGAACGCCTCCACGAGCTGATGCGGGAGGTGCCGGACGAACCCGACGGTGTCGCTCATCGTGTAGATGCGGCCGTCGGAGGTCGTCGTACGACGGGTTGTGGGGTCCAGGGTCGCGAAGAGCGAGTCCTCGACCAGTACGCCGGCGTCGGTGAGCTTGTTGAGCAAGGAGGACTTGCCGGCGTTGGTGTAGCCGGCGATCGACACCGACGGGATCGCATTGCGCTGACGCTCGGCGCGCTTGGTGTCGCGGGTCCCCTTCATCGCCTTCAGCTCGCGGCGGAGCTTCGCGATCTTGGTGTTGATCCGGCGCCGGTCGGTCTCGATCTTGGTCTCGCCGGGGCCACGGCCACCGATTCCCTCACCGCCGGCGGCCTGGCCACCGGCCTGACGCGAGAGGTTGCCACCCCAACCACGCAGGCGTTGCTTCATGTATTGCAACTGGGCAAGCTCGACCTGAGCCTGGCCCTCCTTGGACTTCGCGTGTTGGGCGAAGATGTCGAGGATCAACGCGGTCCGGTCGATCGCCTTGACCTTGAGCTTGTCCTCGAGGTTTCTGAGCTGGCTCGGGGCGAGGTCGCCGTCGAGGATGACCGTGTCTGCTCCGGTGGCTTGGACGATCTCGCGGAGGCCGTCGACCTTGCCGCGGCCGATGTAGGTCGCCGGGTCCGGCTTCTGTCGACGCTGGTAGATCGCGTCGAGCACCTCGGAGCCGGCTGTCTCGGCGAGCAGTGCGAGCTCGGCCATCGAATTCTCGGCGTCCTCCGCGGAGCCTTCGGTCCAGACACCCACGAGCACGACGCGTTCGAGGCGGAGCTGGCGGTATTCGACCTCGGTGATGTCCTCGAGCTCGGTGCGCAGGCCACCGACCCGCTTGAGCGCGTGGCGCTCGGCGAGGTCCTGCTCACCGGTGGTGAGGTCCTCCGGGTCGGGCCCGTCGGCAGAGACCGTCTCGGGCTCGCCTGCGCCGCCGGCCTCGAAGTCGTCCCAAGCGTCGGTCTCGGCGAGCTCGGCGTCGAGGGAGAAGTGTTCAGATGCGTTTGTCATATGCCCTCAAGGGTAGTTCGCCCCGCCGTGCAACGCACATGAGTTTCGTCCAGTGCTCGGCAGACGCCGAGTGTCACAACCGTGCACCATGCACGGTTGTGGCATCGGATCCGGACGATCTTGTGTCACAACCGTGCACCGTGCATGGTTTCTGTCTCGGGTTAGTGGCGCCTCGACCTTCGCGACATCCTCACGACCGATGTCCTGCGGGCTCAGCTCCCAGAAACTCACCCTCGGGGGTGAGCAGGACTCGATGGGCCGCGAACTTCGGCTCGGCGTCAGCCGTGTCGGCTGAGCGCACACACCATGACCACGGCCAGCGGGGCCGCGGTCATGGTGTGGAAGCGGGGACGGGTCACTTGGGTGGCATTCGGATGCCACCGTCAACGCGGACAACCTCGCCGTTCATGTAGGAGTTGGTCACGCACTCGATGACCATGCTGGCCAGCTCGTCCGGTACACCGAGGCGCTTCGGGAAGAGCACGCTCTCGCCCAGCTTGGCCTTGAACGCTTCGGACTCCGGGCCCTCGCCGTAGATCGGGGTGTCGATCAGGCCCGGCGCGACGGTGTTGACCCGGATGCCTGCTGAGGACAGGTCTCGCGCGATCGGCAGGGTCATGCCCACGACGCCACCCTTGGAGGCGGAGTACGACGCCTGGCCGATCTGGCCGTCGAAGGCGGCGACGGAGGCCATGTTGACCACGGCGCCACGCTCGCCGGTCTCGTCGGGCTCGTTCTGGCTCATCGCGGTGGCCGCGAGGCGCAGCGTGTCGAAGGTGCCGATCAGGTTGATCGCGATGACCTTGGAGAAGGCGCCGAGGTCGTGGGCGGACTCGAATTCACCGTCGCGACCGATGGTGCGCTGGGCCCAGCCGATGCCGGCGGAGTTGACCAGCACCCGCAGCGGACCGAGCTCGACGGCCTTGGTGATCGCGTTCTTGATCTGCTCGGTGTCAGTGACGTCAACGCCGACGAACGCGCCGCCCACCTCAGTGGCGAGGGCCTCGCCCTTCTCCGCGTTGAGGTCGGCGACGACCACCTTCGCGCCCCTGGTAGCGAGTTGGCGAACGACGGCGGCGCCGATTCCCGATGCGCCGCCGGTGACAATTGCGCTGGTTCCTGTGATGTCCATGCGGCCGATGCTAGGGGGTGCTCCCGTGCGTCCCCACAACGTCCTGCGCTCTGGTCGCCCCGGCAGCCACACCGCAGGACGTCCCACGACGTGCGGCCCAGAAGGTCAGATGTCGGCGACGCCCTCGGCGACCAGCTCGGCCGGGCCGGTCATCAGCACCCGGTCGTCCTCGGTCCACACGATCTGCAGCGTCCCGCCCGGGACCTCGACGGTGTACGGCGTACCCCGCTCGGCCTCGTCGGCGCGCGCGGCCGCAACCATCACGGCACAGGCACCGGTTCCACACGAGCGGGTCTCCCCCGAGCCGCGCTCGTGGACGCGCATGGCGACGTGCTGCTCCCCGCGGCGTACGACAAACTCGATGTTGACGCCTGCGGGATAGGCGGACGGGTCGTAGGATGGTTCCTCGAGCAGCGGGCCGGCGTCGTCGAGCGAGTCGACGAAAGCGATGGCGTGGGGGTTGCCCATCTCCACGTTGTCCGTCGCCCAGGAGCGTTCCCCGACGCTCACCCGGGACCCGGTCCCGAAGGTCGGGGAGCCCATGTCGACGGTGATCCCATCAGCGTCGAAAGTGAGCGTCTTGAGGCCGGCGCGGGTGGCGATCTTGAGCGGGTTGCGGGGGTCGACGGAGGCGTGGGTGGCGAGGTAGAGCCCGAGCACCCGGATCCCATTTCCACACATCTCGGACACTGACCCGTCGGCGTTGCGGTAGTCCATGAACCACATCGCCTCCCCGCGGGCCGCGACGGCCACGGGGTCGTCGGTGGCGTCGGTGCGGACCACACGGATCACGCCATCGCCGCCGATTCCTGCGCGGCGATGGCAGAGCCGGGCGACCTGCTCTGCGGTGAGGTCGAGCTGTCCGGTGGGGTCGGGCAGGAGGACGAAGTCGTTCTCGGTCCCGTGGCCCTTCACGAAAGGAAAATCAGTCACGACGCCATTGTGACCCATGCGGCCACCGTCACCCGCGCCTCACCCGTAGAGGTGCGCGCCGTAACCCGGTCCGTAGTACTGCGCCAGCTCCTCCGCACTCTTCTCGGGCACGTCGATCGCCTTGGCGATCACCGCCCGCGGGGGTACGACGCCCTCGGGCGCCCAGGTTCCGGGGTCCCACAGCCGGGAGCGCAGGAACGCCTTCGCGCAGTGGTGGAAGATCTCCTCGATCTCCACGACCACCGCCAGCAGCGGCCGGTGCCCCTTGACCACCATGTCGTCGAAGAAGTCGGCCTCGGAGACCAACCGGGCCTCTCCTTTGATCCGGAGCGTGTCGCCCCGGCCCGGGATGAAGAAGTTCAGGCCGACGCGCGGGTTGGCAA
>JAKDNC010000200.1 GCA_030452025.1 Nocardioides sp.
TGCCGAGCAGTGCCATCGGCACGAGGTACGCCGGGGCAGGGGCGTCGGTGCCCTGCGCGAGAGGGTGCCAACCCTCCCGGACCAGCGTCCACCAGTCGCTGACCCCGCCCGGGGCCGGAGAGAGAGCCCCGCCACTGATCGGACCGAAGGCCTCGCGAGCCCCCCACAGCACAGCGATGACGAGCAGGGTGGTGATCACGGCCGCCGGGCTGGTGACCAGCCGGGCAAGCCAGCTGCTGTCTGCCTCGAGCTCTTCGGCCTCGTCGGGCACCGGTCCCGACTCGGCGCGCCGTGCACGGCGTCGTTCGGCGGCATCCCGCCCCTGGTTCGCGATCGCCGTCCCCACGTCGGAGACGAAGTCGAGCCCGTGACGATAGGGCAGCCACCACGGCGCCAGCAGTGCGCGGACGTCGTCGTTGTGCTCGTCGCCGAGCGCCGCACGGGCCTTGCGCGCGGACCGGATCCGGCCGGGGTGGGCGTAGACGGCCGAGACCGCGCGGACCTCGTCCCTGGCCAGGCGCGGCTTGCGCGCGAGCAGGAATCCCACGATGCGGAGGAAGGAGCCGAACAACAGCCGGAACCACTGCGCGCCGTAGCGCCAGCCGACCGTGTTCGCAAGCAGCGTGTGCAGCGCCGCGCGACGCTCGGTCTGGTGTTCGTGGCGCGACATCCGCGTGGTGTGGCGGATCCCGCGCTGGGCAGCCTCGGCATGGAAGACGATCGCAGCGGGCACGATCATCGTGGTGTGACCGGCCCTGGCGGCCCGCCAACCGAAGTCGATGTCGTTGCCGAACAGCGGCAGGTCCAGGTCGAACCCGCCGAGCTTCTCCAGCACGGAGCGACGCACCAGCATCCCGGCGGTGTTCACCGCAAGGACACGGCGTACCTGCTCGTGCTGACCCTGGTCGTACTCACCATGCTCCAGGCCGGTCTCACGGCGTCCGGCACCGGAGATCGTGACGCCGAGCTCGAGGAGCCGCTTCAGGTCCGGCCATTCCCGCAGCTTCGGTCCGAGGATGTCAGCACCGCTGTCGTCCGCGGACTCAAGGAGTGCCTCCAGGGCGTTCGCGTGGGGGTTCGCGTCATCGTGGAGGATCCACACCCACTCGGTCTCGATCAGCGGCAGCGCGTGGGCGATCGCTTCAGCGAACGAGCCGGAGTGCTCGTGGACCACCTCCGCGCCGAGGTCGGCGCGGAGCAGGTCGAGCGAGCCGTCGCTGCTGCCGGTGTCGACGGCAAGGAACCGGTCCGGCCGGCGCTGCTGGTCTCGAAGACCAGCGAGCACCGCCGGCAACCAGCGGTCGCCATCATGGCTGACCAGAAGAGCAGTGACTGTCACGGCGGACAACCCTAGACGACTGCCGCCAAGGGGCTGCATTCGTCCGGACGTGCCGGTCTCACCGTGGTCAGACAGCGCGCTTCTTCAACTTGCGACGCTCCCGCTCGGACAAGCCGCCCCAGATACCGAAGCGCTCGTCGTTCATCAACGCGTATTCGAGACAGTCGTCTCGAACCTCGCACGTCAGGCAGACCTTCTTGGCCTCCCTGGTGGAGCCACCCTTCTCAGGGAAGAATGCCTCCGGGTCAGTCTGGGCGCACAGCGCCCTCTCCTGCCAACCAAACTCTTCTGCGTCGTCCCCGTCGAGGAGAAACAGCTCTCGCATGGGCACTCCCCTTTCGACCCTGAAAGTTGACCCGATTTGTCCGGGCCGTGTTCCGCTTGGACCCCGTTTCCGCGATCCGTAAAGAACACTACGGGAATTACATGCCTGTCGTACACCGGAAGTCAAGCCCGGATCTGATATAAACCCCCACTGGCGAGAGGTTTCAAGGCATCGGGGAAGATCTGTGCCATGCCTTCGATCACCGTTCTATCCGGCGGAATGGGCGGCGCGAAGTTCCTCCAGGGACTCTTGCACGGCCTGCGCTCCGGCCAGCTGCCCTACCCCGCCGACACCCGAATCACCGTGATCGCGAACACGGCCGACGACCTGTGGATCCACGGTCTCAAGGTCTCCCCCGACCTCGACACGGTGATGTACACCCTCGGCGACGGCATCGACCCCGGTCGCGGTTGGGGCCGGCGCAACGAGACCTGGAGCGTCAAGGAGGAGCTCGCGACGTACGGCGTCGAGCCCACGTGGTTCGGCCTCGGAGACCGCGACATCGCCACCCACCTCGTCCGGACCCAGATGCTCGAGGCGGGCTATCCGCTCTCCGCGGTGACCGAGGCACTGTGCCGGCGCTGGCTCGCCCCGGTCTTCGAGGACACAGTGCGCCTCCTGCCGATGACCGACGACCGGGTCGAGACACACGTCGCGATCCCCGACGCCGAGTCCCCCTCCGGCAAGCGCGTCGTCCATTTCCAGGAGTACTGGGTGCGACTGCGCGCGGAGGTGCCGGCGGAACAGGTGGTCTTCGTCGGCCTCGAGGCGAGTACGCCGGCCCCCGGCGTGGTCGAGGCTCTCACTGACACCGACCTCGTCGTCCTGCCGCCTTCCAACCCCGTCGTCTCGGTCGGCACCATCCTGGGAGTCCCCGGGGTCCGCGAGGCCCTGCTCGACACGGAGGCACCCGTCGTGGGGCTCTCCCCGATCGTCGGCGACGCCCACGTCCGGGGAATGGCCGAGCAGATGCTGACCTCCATCGGCGTCGAGGTGAGCGCCGCGGGCGTGGCGCTCCACTACGGCCACCGCGCCAAGGGCGGCGTACTCGACGGATGGCTCGTCGATGAACGCGATGCGCACCACCTGAGCCGAATCCAGGAGTCCGGCATCAAGACGGCTGCCGTGCCGCTGATGATGACCGACCACGACACGACCGCGGCCATGGCCGCCGCGGCCATCGACCTCGCCACGTGATCTCCGTCGAGGCGCCCGATGGTGTCGGTGAGGTCATCGAGGGCGACGACCTCACCGGCCTCGTCGCGGGAGCCTGCGCCCTGCACGACGGCGACATCGTCACGATCACCAGCAAGGTGGTCAGCAAGGCCGAGGGGCGCAGCCGGCTCGGCGACCGTGAGGAAGCGATCGCCGGCGAGACCGTCCGGGTGGTCGCACGACGTGGGCCCACCTCGATCGTGCGGAACCACCTCGGGTTGACCATGGCGGCCGCCGGGATCGACGCCTCCAACGTAACCGCGGGCCACCACCTGCTGCTCCCCGAGGACCCGGACGCCACCGCCCGCACGATCCGGGCCGGTCTTCGCGAGCGCACCGGTCACAACGTGGCAGTCGTGATCACCGACACCGCCGGCCGACCGTGGCGCGACGGACAGACCGACATCGCCGTCGGCGCCGCGGGGCTGGTCGTCCTCGAGGACTTCGCCGGGCGCACGGATGCCTACGGCAACCCACTCGCCGTGACCGCTCCCGCAGTCGCCGACGAGCTGGCCGGCGTGGCCGAGCTCGCCGCAAGCAAGCTCTCCGGTCGCCCGTTCACGGTCGTCCGTGGCCGCGACGACCTGGTCCTGCCCGCCGACGACGACGGCCTCGGCGCGGCGGTCCTGATCCGGCCGGACGGTTCCGACATGTTCGGCTACGGCAGCCGCGAGGCCGTGCTGCGCGCCCTCACCCGGACCGGTGGCCAGACCTTCGGGTCCCCCGCCTCCTCCGGTGACCTGCATCGAGCCCTGGTCGAGCTGGTCGGACCGGCGGAAGGACGTGTCGCCGTCACCGCCCCGGACACCATCGAGATCTCCCTGCCCGCGAGGCAGCGAAGTCTGCTGGGCGACGTGGAGACCCTGGCATTCGCGTTCGGTTGGGCCAGAAGCCGGGAATCCGACCACCAGTCCGTAGACTCTGCGGTTGTACTCCTCAAAATCACTGTGAGAGAAGCCTGATTCGTGGCAAACAAGAAACAGAGCCGACGCGAGATCGCCGACCAGTTGCGCACCAAGCAGAAGCGCGCCGACAAACGCCAGGGTCTGGTCATCGTCGGTGTCTGCGCCCTCATCGCACTGGTCATCGTCGGGCTGGCGGCCTACAAGCCGATCAAGGAGTGGTGGGACCTCCGGCAGTACAACAACGCCGAGATCAGCGAGATCGGGTCACCCGCCGACGTCTGCCAGAAGATCATCACGAAGAAGGCCTCGGGCAGCCAGGAACACGTGCAGCCCGGGACCGACGTCACCTACACCGACTCGCCGCCGGCGTTCGGCAAGCACGAGGTCTACCCGGACTCGATGGAGCGCAAGCTCTACACCGCCGAGGACCGGCCGCGGCTCGAGATGCTCGTCCACAACCAGGAGCACGGCTACACGATGCTCTGGTACGACGAGACCATCGCCAAGGACAGCGAGCAGATGAGCGAGCTGCGCGCCATCGCCACGAAGCTCAAGGGGACCGGGAACATGCGGCTCAAGTTCAAGGCCCTGCCGTGGACGAAGGAGGACGGCGACCCGTTCCCCAACGACCAGCACGTCGCACTGACCCACTGGTCCAAGGGAGGCAAGGATGCCGAGCTCTCCGAGAAGAAGCAGGTCGGAGTCTGGAAGTACTGCGACTCCGTCTCCGGTGAGGCGCTCGACGACTTCATGCTGAAGTACGACTTCTTCGACTCCCCTGAGCCCTACGGCGGCTGATTCGCCGGTGGTTCAGCCCTGATCGGCGCAGTCGACGCGCTCCCCCTCGGGAAGCGTGACGGCTGCGCCGATCCTCGCTTCATCGCCAAGTGTGGCCGCGACCAGAACCGCGTGTTCACCGACCACCACACCTGGCCCGAGGACCGAGTCGGTCACCGTGGCACCGACACCGACCCGGGCCCCGGTCATCACGATGCTCCCGCTCACCTCGGCGCCGTCGGCGATCCAGGCGCCGGCCATCACCACGCTGCCGCCATCGACCCGTGCCTCACCCACGGTCGCGGACCCGTCGATGCGCGCACCAGACTCGGCCGCACCGATTGCGGGCGTGGGTGCGATGCCGAGCACGACGTCGCGGGAGGCCGCCACCAACGCCGCCGGCGTACCGACATCACGCCAGTAGGCAGTCTCGACGAAGCCGACCACCAGCGAGCCGTCGGCGACGAGGCCAGGAAACGTCTCGCGCTCGACGGAGACCACCTCGGCCTCCGGGATCGAGTCGATGACGTCGCGGCGGAAGATGTAGCAACCGGCGTTGACCTGGTTGGTCACCGGGGTGTCGGACTTCTCCACGAAGTCGAGGACCCGACCCTCCTCGTCGGTCGGCACACACCCGAAGGCGCGGGCGTCCTCGACCTCGACGAGGTGAAGCGAGACGTCCACCCGGCGGCCGCGACGACCGGCACGGAAGTCGGCGAGCTGGCCGACCAGGTCGTGCCCGGAGAGCACGTCACCGTTGAGGATGATCACAGCACCGTCGGGGTCGTCGGTCAACGCGGATGCGACGTTGCGGATGGCGCCGCCGGTGCCGAGTGGCTCGTCCTCGAGAACGTAGTCGAGGCGCACTCCCCACCGACTGCCGTCGCCGAGAGTCGGCTCGAACATGGCGGCGTGATAGCTGGTGGCCAGCACGATGTGCTCGACTCCGGCCTCGGCGAGGCGTGAGATCTGGTGCGCGAGGAACGGCACCCCCCCGACGTCGAGCAGGTGCTTTGGCCGCCGCTGGGTCAGCGGGAGCAGGCGGGTTCCGAAACCCCCGGCAACGATCACGGCCTCGGGCGGTCGCAGCTCAGTCATGCCACGGATCCTATGGTGGACCCCATGTCAGACACCTTCTCGGCCCTCCTGTCCGGACTCCTTCGCAGCGATGCTGCCCGACCGCTGGTCACCTTCTACGACGACGCGTCCGGCGAGCGCGCCGAGCTCTCGGTGGCGACGTACGCGAATTGGGTCGCGAAGACCTCGAGCCTGCTGGTCGAGGAGTTCGACCTCGAGGTCGGGGACCGGATCCTCGTCGACCTGCCCACCCACTGGCTCGGCCCCGTCTTCCTCGGCGCCGCGTGGAACGCGGGGCTCGTCGTCTGCTTCCCGGGCGTCGGGGGTGAGGACGACGTGGGTGCAGTGATCTGCGGGCCCGACGGCCTGTCCGACTACGCCGACCGTGCCGGCGAGGTACCCGTCATCGCCTGTGCCCTGCTGCCGCTCGGGGTCCGGTTCACCGATCCACTTCCCCCGGGCGTGCACGACTTCGGGGTCGAGGTCTGGTCGCAGCCCGATTCGTTCATGCCCTACGACCCGCCCGAGCCCGACTCCGAGGCCGTTTGTGACGGGGGAACCCAGCAGGAGCTGGTCACGCCCACCGCGGACGAGCTGTCGCAAGAGCTCGCCGGCGGTGGGCGCCTGTTGACCACGGCGAACCCCGCTTCCCCGACGGGGCTCGCCAGCTTCGTGACACCGCTGGTCAGGGGCGGTTCCACGGTCTGGATCCGCAATGCGGATCCAGCGACATGGGAGCGCAGGTACGCCGACGAGCGGGCGACCGCGCAGCTCGATCAGCCGGCCAGGTCGTAGCCCCCGAATCCCTGGGCGAGGAACTTCGGTCGCCCGAAACCCTTCGCGTTGCCGGGCAGGACCCAGAGCAGGCCTCCGGCACGACCCCGCACGATCAGGTCGGAGCGTCCGTCTCCGTCCACGTCCCCGGGACTGATCACCCAGTCGAACCTCGCCAGGTTGCCCTTGAGGGTGCCGAACGCTCCCGTCAGCCCGCCGGGGCCGTTGCCGGCGTACCAACGGATGGTGTTGCCGACCCGGAACATCGTGTCGGGTGAGCCGTCAGCGTTCCAGCGACCGAGGCCGAGCTGCGCCGAGGCGGAGATCGCAC
>JAKDNC010000201.1 GCA_030452025.1 Nocardioides sp.
TGGACGGACGATAAGCCCACCTTGACACTGACCCCCCCCCCCCCCACGGCGGGGGCGTCGGACGTGGGCTCCCCCCCGGGCACCGGTCAACCACCCGCCTGCGGGCGGGCCCCACACGGCGCCACGGGCCCTCTGCGGTGTCACCGAACCTCTGGAACACTTGCGGCCGTGTCCCGCCAGTTCTCCGCGTCGTCCGCACTTCAGGCAGCCGTTTCGGCGGTCCTGGTGATCGCCGCGCTCCTGCTGCTCGTCGTGAGTGGCCAGCACGGCGACGAGGAGCACTCGTCGGCAGACAAGGACACCAGCGGTACGCCGGTCGGTGTCCAGGACGTCTCCGTGCTCGACCTGTCCGACGGGTTCGAGCCGATCCCGGCCCAGGACTTCTTCAGCGCCGTCAGCGGGGCACAGAAGGAGGCGGGCACCTGGCGTGTGGTCTCGACCTCCGAGAGCGGCGGGCAGGCGTTGGCGCCGTCAACCCAAGACGTCTCTGTGCGCCCCGGAGGAGTCAACGTCCGCATCGCGATGTAGGGCAGCTTCGGCCCGGTCATCGCGCTCTGACTCGATGAGACCTTCTACGTGAAAGGGCTGACCGCCAAGGCCAAGCCCTGGCTTGAACCCGACTCCGAGGGAGAGGTCGGTCAGTTGCTCTCAGGGATGCTTTCCCACTCCGACCCGTCCGAGTTTCTGGGGGCGCTGGCGGAACCGGCCGGATTCCATCTCGTGGGCATCGAGGACACCGATGCCGGCGAGGCGGCGCACTACCGGATCGCGATCGATGCTGCGACGTTCACAGGCGACGAAGAGGTCAACCGTGATGACACCATCGAGATGGACATGTGGGTCGACAAGCAGGACCGTCCGGTGTTGGTGGTGACCGTTTCCGACCTGGGGCAGGAACGCCTCCGCTCCACGCTGATCTACGCCGACTACGGCCAGGAGGTGGACCTCGAGGCGCCCCCGGCCAGGCTCACCACGACCAAGCTCCCGGCCGGCCTGACCGGCTGAGTCCGCTCCCCGATCACCTCGCGTCAGGCCGGGTCGGCCAGATTTGGACTCCGGGCCCGCGGGGTCCTAGACTCGGCCCTTGTAACCAGAGACCGCCGGTTGTCGTGTGGGCTCGACTCACGTCGGGACAGCACACCGAAGGTTCCGCGAAAGCGGACGGCCTGCGCAGGGTACAGAGCTGGATCCTCCGGATCGTCCACGCCCTGGCCACCTGCGCCGGGGCGTTCGTCGTTCGTGGCCCAACCTCCGTGGCACGAATCGGTCTCAACTGACGTAGTTCGGAAGGAGACCACATGGCGCGGCCAGACAAGGCGGCATCCGTGGCAGAGGTTGTTGACTCGTTCAACAACGCCACCGGTGCTGTGCTGACCGATTACCGCGGTCTCACCGTGAAGGGGCTGCAGGAACTGCGGCGCTCCCTCGGCGAGAACGCCAGCTACGCCGTGGTCAAGAACACGCTGACCAAGATCGCTGCCCAGGAGGTGGGCATCGACGAGTTCGAAGACCTGCTCGTCGGGCCGACCGCCATCGCCTTCATCAACGGCGACGTGGTCGAGGCGGCCAAGGGTCTGCGTGATTTTGCCAAGGCGAATCCCGCTCTGATCATCAAGGGCGGCGTACTCGACGGAGAGTTCCTGGACGCGGGCGCGGTGGCCAAGTTGGCCGACCTCGAGTCGCGTGAGGTGCTCATGGGCAAGCTGGCCGGCGCAATGCTGGCTTCGCTCTCCCAGGCCGTCTACCTGTTCAACGCCCCGCTGTCGAAGGCTGCCCGGCTCGCCGGTGCCCTCGAGGCCAAGCGGGTCGAGGAGTCCGGACAGGACTCCACTGATTCCCTCGCAGGTGGTGCCGGAGCTCCGGCAGACAGCACTGCCGAGGAAGCAACCGAAGCCTGATCGCTCACGCGATCAAGCCGACGTACACCACCTGAAACCGGCTCGCCCCGAGCGGACGGGCCAAGACGAAAGGAAACGCCACCATGGCGAAGCTCAGCACTGACGAGCTGCTCGACGCGTTCAAGGAAATGACCCTCATCGAGCTCTCCGAGTTCGTCAAGCAGTTCGAGGACACCTTCGACGTCACCGCTGCAGCCCCCGTTGCCGTTGCCGCTGCCGGTGCCCCCGCCGCCGGCGGTGCCGACGACGACGACGCCGTTGCACAGGCCGAGTTCGACGTTGTTCTCGAGGCCGCTGGTGAGAAGAAGATCAACGTCATCAAGGAGGTGCGCGCCCTGACCTCCCTCGGCCTGAAGGAGGCCAAGGACCTCGTGGAGGCCGCTCCCAAGGCGATCCTCGAGGGCGTCGACAAGGAAGCCGCTGACAAGGCCAAGGAAGCCCTTGAGGGCGCTGGCGCCACGGTCGCGGTCAAGTGATCCTCTGCGCAGACGTGCACTGATCCCAGTGCGCTGACGCGCTGGAACGGGCGGTCATCCCATGGCGGGATGACCGCCCGTTCTGCATTTTCTGTTCGTTCTCTGGTCACGGGGATGATCTGTGCTGCCCAAGGCCGTAACTTTGCCGCGGCAGATGCGTTGTTACTCATTGGTTGACGCAGGGAGACCGTGCTCGGGCACGGGCGACAGGGAGTGGAGGCGCCATGGGTGTCGAGATCAAGATCGACGGACTGAGCAAGTCGTTCGGCAAGCAGCTGATCTGGGGCGACGTTTCGCTGACCATCCCTTCGGGGGAGGTGTCAGTGATGCTCGGCCCCTCCGGGACGGGCAAGTCGGTGTTCCTCAAGGCGCTCATCGGGCTGATCAAGCCGGAGAAGGGCTCGATCCTCATCGAGGGGACCGACATCGCCAGTTGCTCGGAGAAGGACCTCTACGAGATCCGCAAGCTCTTCGGTGTCCTCTTCCAGGACGGAGCCATGTTCGGCTCGATGAACCTCTTCGACAACGTTGCCTTCCCGTTGCGAGAGCACACCAAGAAGAACGAGTCCGAGATCCGCAACATCGTGATGGAGAAGATGGACCTCGTCGGCCTGCTCGGCGCCGAGGACAAGCTCCCCGGCGAGATCTCCGGTGGCATGCGCAAGCGTGCCGGACTCGCCCGCGCGCTGGTGCTCGACCCCGAGATCCTGCTCATCGACGAGCCCGACTCTGGGCTCGACCCGGTGCGTACCTCGTTCATCAATCAACTCTTCATCGACCTGAACGCGCAGATCGACGCGACCTTCCTGATCGTCACCCACGACATCAACAGCACCCGGACGGTGCCGGACAACATCGGGCTGCTCTACCACAAGCACCTGGCGATGTTCGGTCCCCGCGAGATGCTGCTCAGCTCGGAGGAGCCGGTCGTGCGCCAGTTCCTCAATGCGCAGACTGTCGGCCCGATCGGCATGTCGGAGGAGAAGGACGCCGACGAACTCGCGGCCGAGGGGGAGATCGAGATGCCCCCGCTGCCGCCGATCCCGATGCAGCTGGAACCCTCCAGTGGAATCCAGCGGCACAGGCAGCGCGAACCGGGTGAATGGTGCCGCCTCAACGGCATCACGCCCCCTCCCGGCTCCTTCGAGGGCACCAACGCCGGTCTCGCACCGGGATCCTGAACCGACGGATCGCTCATGTCATCCCTGACCACATCCCGGGTGTTCGCCCCGATCGGGACCGCAGGCAAGCTTTTCGCCTTCGCCCTCGACGTTGGGCGTGCACTCTTCCGGCGACCCTTCCAGCTGCGGGAGTTCCTGCAGCAGGCATGGTTCATCGCTTCGGTGACGATCGTGCCCACTGCTCTGGTCGCCATCCCGTTCGGTGCGGTCATCGCCCTGCAGGTGGGCGGGCTGATCAAGCAGTTCGGTGCCCAGTCGTTCACCGGGTCCGCAGCTGTCCTGGCCGTCGTCCGGGAGGCGGGGCCGATCGCCACCTCGCTACTCATCGCCGGGGCCGGAGGGTCGGCGATCGCGGCGGACCTCGGTGCCCGCAAGATCCGCGAGGAGCTTGACGCGATGATGGTGCTCGGGATCGACCCGATCCACCGCCTGGTCGTCCCTCGGGTCCTGGCCTGCATGCTCGTCGCCGTCTTCCTCAACGGCCTGGTCTCGGTCGTCGGCGTGATCGGGGGCTACATCTTCAACGTCGTCCTCCAGGACGGCACGCCTGGAGCCTATTTATCGAGCTTCACTGCGCTCGCACAGTTGCCCGACCTGTGGCAAGGGATGGCCAAGGCGCTCGTCTTCGGACTGATCGCCGCCATCGTCGCCTGCTACAAGGGCATGAACGCCGCCGGCGGACCGAAGGGCGTCGGCGACGCGGTGAACGAGTCGGTCGTCATCAGCTTCATGCTTCTCTTCCTGGTCAACTTCGTCATGAGCGCGATCTACATCCAGCTCGTGCCACCGAAGACGGGTTGACGCCATGGCCAACCTGAAGTCGGTCTACACCCGACCCGCACAGATGCTCGACACGCTCGGCGAGCAGCTCGCCTTCTATCTGCGTGCCCTCGCGTGGACACCCCGCACGATCGCGCGCTACAAGAAGGAGATCATGCGAATCCTGGCCGAGGTCACTCTCGGCTCCGGGTCCCTGGCCGTGATCGGCGGCACCGTCGGGGTCATCACCGCGATGTGCTTCTTCACCGGCACCGAGGTCGGGCTGCAGGGTTATGCGGCCCTCAACCAGATCGGCACCGCAGCCTTCTCGGGCTTCCTGTCGGCCTACTTCAACACCCGCGAGATCGCGCCCCTCGTGGCCGGGATCGCGCTGGCCGCCACCGTCGGTTGCGGCTTCACCGCACAGCTCGGCGCCATGCGCATCTCCGAGGAGATCGACGCCCTCGAGGTGATGGCCATCCCGTCGCTGCCCTTCCTGGTGACCACGCGGATCATCGGCGGCCTGATCGCGGTGATCCCGCTCTACGTCGTCGGCCTGCTCGCCTCCTACTTCGCGACGCGGCTCACCCTCACCATGGCCTTCGGGCAGTCCGCCGGGACCTACGACCACTACTTCAACCTGTTCCTGCCACCGGGCGACGTGCTGTGGTCCTTCGGCAAGGTGATGGTCTTCGCGGTCACTGTGATCCTGATCCACTGCTACCACGGCTACACCGCCAGCGGAGGGCCTTCGGGAGTGGGCGTCGCCGTGGGCCGCGCGGTCCGCACCTCGATCGTTGCCATCAACGTCATCGACCTGTTCCTGTCGATGGCCATCTGGGGTACGACGACCACGGTGAGGTTGGCGGGGTGAAGCGATGAACAAGGTACTGGCACAGAAGAAGGTGATCGGCCTCGTCTTCCTGGCCCTGTTGGCCAGCAGCGTGTGGCTCACCGTGGCGATCTTCAACAAGAAGTTCACCGAGTACGACGAAGTCGCCATGGAGTCCTCGAGCGTCGGCCTGCAGCTACCCGCCCGGGCCGATGTCAAGATCCGTGGCGTGCTGGTCGGCGAGGTGCTCACCACCCGTGCCGACACCGGGGGAGCGGTGCTCACCCTGGGGCTCTACCCGGACCAGATCGACACGATCCCGGAGAACGTCACCGCCCGGATCGAGCCCAAGACGCTCTTCGGTGAGAAGTACGTCGCGTTGCAGGTCCCCGAAGCACCCTCCTCCCAGACGATCGCCGCGGGAGACACGATCGAGCGCACCGTGGTCGGCACCGAGGTGGAGGAAGCCATCAACGACCTGTACCCGTTGCTGCGCACCGTTCAGCCGGCCGACCTGAACCGCACCCTCACCGCACTGGCCACCGCGCTCGAGGGCCGCGGCGAGCTGATCGGGAAAAACCTCGAGACGCTCGACTCGTATCTCAAGCGGATCAACCCGCAGCTGCCGAAGCTGGTCGAGGACATCAAGCTGACCGGCCGCGTCGCCGGCGTCTACAACGAGGTGTTCCCGGAGATCGCCAAGACCCTGCGCAACGCGGTCACCACCGGCAACACCCTGAAGAGCCACGAAAAAAAGCTGAACCAGCTCTTCACCGATGTCTCCCGCTTCTCCGAGGTGACCGGCACCTTCCTGGACAAGAACGAGGAGAACCTGATCCGGGTCGGTGAGCTCGGCGCTCAGCAGTTCAGGGTGCTCGCCAAGTACGCCCCCGAGTTCCCTTGCCTGCTCGGCGGCATCGTGAAGTCCGGGGATCACTTGGCCGAGGCGTTCCGGGGCTTCACGCTGCACATCAACCTCGAGCTGCTGCCGCACCAGCCGCGCAGCTACGACGCGAAGGACGCGCCCCGCTTCGGCGCCAAGAACGGCCCCTACTGCGGGACCCTGCCGGACTCGCCGTACAACCAGGAGAACAAGGTCACCAGCCAGCCGAACTTCGACGACGGGATCGACGAACCCACCGGGAAGGGCACGATGCGCACGGCACCGTCGTACGCCGAGGTCTCGGCCGCCGCGGGCAGCCCGGCCGAGTCGGAGATGGTCCGCGGTGTCCTCGCTGCCCAGCAGGGAGTCCCCGCAGATGAGGTCTCCGACCTCAGCGTGATGCTGCTCGCCCCAATGATGCGCGGCACGGAGGTGAGTCTGCGATGAGCCTCCTCGACAAGCGAACCTCGCTCGACCTGGTCAAACTGGTGATCTTCATGGCGATCACTGCCCTGTGCACCGGCATGCTCGCCGTCGTGATCGGCAACCTGACCTTCTCCGCGAGCCGCGAGTTCAAGGCCGACTTCGTCAACGTCGCCGGGGTGGTCAAGGGCGACGACGTCCGCGTCGCCGGGGTCAAGGTCGGGACGGTCATTGGCCAAGTGCCACTGTGCAGCGAGGTAGTC
>JAKDNC010000202.1 GCA_030452025.1 Nocardioides sp.
ATCACCGAGGTCGTCGACTCCGAGGAGACCACCGCGGCGCCGAAGAAGGCCCGCAAGGTCTCCTACCGCTACGACAACGGCCTCGTCGACTACGTCGAGCACCTCGTCGGCTCGAAGAAGGCCGGCCCGATGTCGGGACGTGCGCGGCCGCCGACGAGCACGGTCGCCCCCTTCTCGACGGCGTCGGCGACGTGAGTGGCCACGCGATCCTTGTGGTCCACCGAGACCAGCGACCCCACGTCGGAGGAGAAGTCGTACGACGCCCCGATGGCCAGGTCGCGGGTGGCCTCGAGGAATCGGGCCTTGAAGTCCGCATAGATCGAGTCGTGGATGTACATCCGCTCGATGTGCATGCAGATCTGCCCCGTGTTGCCGAAGGCACCGAACAGCGCTCCCTTGACCGTGTCGTCCAGGTTGGCATCCGGGAGCACGATCATCGGGTTCTTGCCGCCGAGCTCCAGGCAGGAGCCGATCAGGTTTCTCCCGGCGCGTTCACCGATCACTCGTCCGGTGGCGGTGGAGCCGGTGAACATGACGTAGTTTGCGTTGTCGATCAGCGTCGGCCCGACATCGGGCCCTTCGCCGCACACCACCTGGAAGAGGCCCTTGGGCAACCCGGCCCGCTCCAGCAGCTCGATACCGAACAGGGGCGAGAGGGCAGTCTTGTTGTCAGGCTTGACCACGACGCCATTACCGGCGATCAGCGCCGGAATCGCATCCGAGATGCCGGTCGCGAACGGGAAGTTCCACGGCGCGATGATGCCGACAACGCCCTTGGGCTGGCGGATCTCGAGCGAGGAGGAGACCACCGGCACCGGGCCGGCGTGCTTCTTCGGGGCAAGCAACCTGGCGGCGCGCTTGAGGTAGTAGCCCGTGACCATCGGGACGTCGAGGGTCTCCTCGCAGGCCATCCGGCGCGCCTTGCCACTCTCGGCCTGGATCAGGTCGACGATCGTCTCGTTGTGTTCGAGGACCAGCGAATGAAACTTCGCGAAGACCTTGAGCCGCTTCTTGACCGGCCACTGTGACCACTGCGCCTGCGCCCGGCGGGAGACGGCAAAAGCGGCCTCGATGTCGGCCGGTGTGGACTGTGGCAGCTCCACGAGCACCTCTCCGGTGTAGACCTCGGTGAGTTTCCATGCTCCCCCCGCCGTGGACGGAACCCGCGCCACGAGCCTTTGGAGGAAGTCGTCGGTGACGGAGTCAGGTCGCTGCATGCTGCCCTCCCGGGCCGGTTGTCGGTGCGATCGATGATTCAGTTGCCGAGGATCAGGTCGGCGGCCTTGTCCCCGATCATGATGGCCGGGGCGTTGGTGTTACCGCGGATGATCGAGGGCATGATCGAGGCGTCGACCACGCGCAGCCCGTCGATGCCACGCACCTTGAGCTCCGGGTCCACCACGGCCCGTTCATCGACGCCCATCCGGCACGAGCCGACCGGGTGGTAGACCGTGGTCGCACGGTTGAGCACCTCGTCGACCAACTTCTGGCCGGTGCAGGACGGTCCTGGCTCGTACTCGCCCTTCACATGGGCCGCGATCGAGGCGTGGCCCATGATCTCGCGGATCATCTCCAGCCCCTCGACCAGCACCCTGAGGTCGTCGGGCTCCGCGAGGAAGTTCGGGTCGATGATCGGGGCAGCCGTCGGGTCGTCGCTGGCCAGGCGCAGGGTGCCGCGCGACTTCGGCTGGATCAGCGTCGAGAAGGCGCTCCACGAGGTCCGCTGGTCGGGCTTCATCCGGACCGGTGCATCCTGGTTCGGCGCCGGGTAGGACCAGGGCAGGGCCAGCAACTGCATGTCGGGCAGGCCGTCGGTCGCGAGCGAGGTGTTCACGAAAGCGCCGGACTCGAAGACCGAGTGGGCCATGAACGTGCGGCCCTTGTTGAACTGCTCCTTGAGGACGCCCTTGCCGAAGTAGAACGCGTTGCCCTTGTGCGGCGAGTTCGTGACGTGCCACGTGGTCGGCACGAAGAGATGATCGTGGAGGTTGTCGCCCACGGGCAGGTCGGCGTGCACCTTGATCCCGAACTGCGCCAAGTGGTCGGAGTGTCCGATGCCGGAGAGCTGCAGAAGGTGCGGCGACCCGAACGCGCCGGCGCTGACGATGACTTCCCGGGTCGCCCGGATCGTGCGGCGGGAGCCGCCCTCGATCACCTCCACCCCGGTCGCGCGGCCCCCCTCGATCTGGATCCGGGCCACGGTGGCGCCGGTCTGGACGGAGAGCCCGGACGAGGTGTTGCCGGAGATGTAGGAACGTGACGCGGAGTAGCGGACACCGTCGCGGGTGCTCTCCTGGATGATGTGCATTCCGGCCTGCTCGGCGCCGTTGTAGTCGGGAGTCGATGCCACACCCAACGCGGCCTCCCCGGCTTGGACGAACGACTTCGCAGCGTCGGTGACGTCGTGGTTCTCGATCACCTGAACAGGCCCCCCGGAACCGCGGAACTCGTCAACTCCACCTTCCCAGTTCTCCAGTCGCTTGTACGACGGGAGAACGTCCTCGTAGGACCAGCCCTTGTTGCCCTCCTCGGCCCAGGAATCGAAGTCCGACTTGTTGCCGCGGACGAAGATCATCCCGTTGACCGAGCTCGATCCACCCATCAACTTGCCGCGGGTGGCGGGGATCTTCCGGTTGAGCAGGTTCTTCTGCGGCGCGTTGTAGTAGCCCCAGTCGAACTTGGCCTTCAGCTTCGGGTCGGCGTGGATCATCGTGATCATCCCGGGCTTGCGGAACATCATCGACTTGTCGGGACCACCCGCCTCGAGCAGGACGACCGAATGGCCTGCGTCGGCCAGTCGCCCCGCGACCGCGCACCCGGCGCTGCCGGCCCCCACGACGACGTACTCGGCCTCGTTGACGGCCACCGGCTTGCCCATGTTGAGACTCCACTTCGCTCCGGAGGTGTGGCACGGCCCACACGCTCCTGCCAACTGTAACAAGTTCTAGTTTGGCCGTACAGGGGTCCGCGACGGCAGTATGGACCTGTGAAGATCCTCTCGATCCAGTCCTCGGTCGCCTACGGCCACGTCGGCAACTCCGCCGCCGTCTTCCCGCTCCAGCGCCTGGGTCAACATGTGTGGCCCGTGTTCACGGTGCATTTCTCCAACCACACGGGGTACGGCGCGTGGCGCGGACCGATGCTGGCCGCCGATGAAGTGCGGGACGTGATCACGGGCATCGAGGAACGCGGCGTGCTGGACCAGGTCGACGCGATTCTCTCCGGCTACCAGGGCGGCGAGGAGATCGGCGAGGTCATCCTCGACGCCGTGCAGCGGGTCAAGCACGCGAACCCGGCCGCGGCCTACACCTGCGACCCGGTGATGGGCAACGCCAAGAGCGGCTGCTTCGTCAACCCCGCGATCCCGGACCTGCTGCGCGACAAGGTTGTTCCGAAGGCTGACCTGATCACGCCCAACCAGTTCGAGCTGGGCTACCTGACCGGAACCGCCCCCCTCACCCTTGAGGAGACGCTGGCCTCGGCGGACCTGGCGCGCGAGATGGGGCCGGAGACGATCCTGGTCACCAGCGTTGAGCGCCCGGACCGTCCCGAGGGCACCATCGAGATGCTGTGCGTCAACGACGACGGCGCGTGGCTGGTCCAGACCCCGCACCTACCGATCAAGGCGAACGGCTCCGGCGATCTCACTGCGGCCTTGTTCACCGCGCACTACCGGACCACTCGAGACCCGGCACATGCCCTGGTCGCCACCGTCTCGTCCGTGGTCGGCGTACTCCAGGCAACCCTCGACTCCGGAGAGCGGGAACTGCAGGTCGTCGAGGGCCAGGAGGCGATCGCGCACCCGCCGATGGGCTACGACGTACGCCAGGTGCGCTGACTCCCTCTGTTCCTGCGTGCCGGCGTTGCTGCGTTTCCGGCGTTCCGTGCGCAGTGCAGGCGAGTCGACGACCAGAACCTGCACACTGCACGGAACGCCCGGGTCAGGAAACCTCTGGAGGGTGGACCCGGGAAGGCAGGCGAGTTCATCGCCCCGCACGGCGTCAGATCAGGTTGTCCTCGATGGTGAATCCGAACTCGTGACGGCCGTACATCGTCAAGGTCCGCTCCACGTCGTTGGCCACGTGCACACTGCCGGCGTGGGCGTCACGCCAGCACCGCTCGATGGGGTTGCCACGCCGCAGCGAGTTGCCGCCGGCGGTCTTGAAGAGTTCGTCGATCGCTTCAAGTGCCCGCTCGGTGCCGCGGACCTGGTCGCGGCGGGTGCGTAGTCGCAGCTCCATCGGGATGTCCTCGCCACGACCGGCAAACGCCTGCAACTCGTCGATGTTGCGGTCCATCTGGAGCACGGCAGCGTCGATCTCCGAAGCCGCACGGGCCACGGCGACGTGGGCGAACTGGTCCTCCACGAAACTGCCTCCGCCCAGGCTCAACCGCAGCCGGTCACGCATCGCGGTGACGTAGGCGTCGTAGCAACCCATGGCAGCGCCGATCACCGGTGCGGTGACGGTGCTGGTGAAGATCGCGGCAAACGGTATCCGGTAGAGCGGTCCGGTGTTGACGCTCTGGCCCGGTCCCCGCATCTGCGCCTGCTCGTAGTTGCGCATGACCCGGTGCGCGGGAACGAACGCCTGCTCCACGACGATGTCGTTGCTGGCAGTGCCACGCAGCCCGGTGACGTCCCAATTCTCCTCGATCCGGTAGTCGGTCCGCGGGACCAGCAGTGTCATGAAGTCCACCGGCCGTCCCTCATCGCCCACCACAAGTCCGCCCAGCAGGGCCCAAGAGGCGTGGTCGCAGCCGGAGGAGAAGCTCCAGTGACCCGACAGCGTGTAACCGCCGTCAACCTCGCGCAGCCTCCCGACCGGGGCGTAGGACGAGGAGACCAGCGTGTCGGGGTCGCGGCCCCACACCTCGTGTTGCGCACGTTCGTCGAAGAGGCCGAGCTGCCACGGGTGGACGCCCAGGACCGAGGCCACCCATCCGGTTGATCCGCACACGGCGGAGAGCTCACGCACCACCTCGTAGAAGAGCACCGGGTCCGCCTCGGCGCCCCCGAACGGACGCGGCTGAAGCATCCGGAAGAGCCCCGCGTCTCGCAGCTCGGCAATGGTCTCGGACGGGACCGCGCCCAGCTCGTCGGTTTGCCTGGCCCGCTTCGCGATCCCTGGCAGGAGGGGGCGGACGGCTTCGAGGACCTCGTTGCGCATGGCACCCATGCTGCGGCGCCGCCCGACACGCTGCCGGGACCTCTCCCGGCCAGTGAGATCAAGCCAAGGAGATCAAGCCAGCGAGGTCACTGCAGGACTCAGTAGGCGGTCTCTCCCCGGGTGGTGGCGTCCGCACCGCCGTCGACGAAGAGGAGCTGACCGGTGACGTGGGTGTTCTCCGGACTGACCAGGTAGGCCAGGGCGTGTGCAGCGGCGGCCGGTTCCGCCCAGCCGTGGAGCGGCATCGGGACGGACTTGTTCATCAGCTCGATCCCCTCGGGCGAGCTCTCGAGCTCCGCGATCATCGGAGTCCTGACGACTCCGGGCCCGACAGCGTTGAGCGGGATCCCGGCATCAGCCCACCCCGGGGCGATGCAGGTACGACGCATCCAGCGCGCCAGTGCAACCTTCGAGGTGGAGTAGAGAATCCGTCCGCGGCCCTGTTCGACCTGCTCCTGCGACAGGGCGAGCGCCCGCGCCTCATCATGGTCGGCACACGCCTCGACGATCTCGTCGACGAACGGCTGGGTGGAGGAGATGGACGCGATCACCGCGCCCCTCGGCTGCTCCGCCCGTGCGAGCGCGGGTCGCAAGGCCTCCATCACGTCGACCACGCCGAAGTAGTTGACGGCCACCGTCTGCGTCGACGGCAGCGAGACCCCGGCGCAGGCGACCGCGGCGGCGAGCACTCCGTCGGTGCGATCCAGGACGCCGGCCACAGCTTCGGCGCGGCCCTCCGGTGTCGACAGGTCGGCCACGACGTCGACGTCGTGCAGGTCGACCCCGATCACCCGGTCCCCCCGGTCGGTGAGGATCGCGGCGAGGGCCTTTCCGATGCCGGACGCGGCACCTGTGACGACCACCTGACGGACCATGTCGACCTCTTCCTCGTGCATCGTGTGTTGTTCAAGTAGCGGGACCGGCGGCTGCCGATCATGTGGATGCTCAGAAGCTGGCCTGGCCGCCGTCGAGTGGGAGCGTGGCACCGGTCAGGTAGCGGGCGTCGGGACCGACCAGCATCAGTACGCCGCGGCCGATGTCGTCGTGGCAGTCGCCGATCCGTCCGAGCGGAACCGTCTTCAAGAACGCCTCGGCCTCTTCCGGACGTGCCTTGGCCCAGCCGGCGAGTCCCGGCGAGGAGGCGAGCGGAGCCATGCAGTTCACGCGGATCCCGTCGCAGCCCCACTCCGAGGCCGCCGTACGTGTCACCGACCGGACGGCGGACTTGGCCGCCGCGTAGGCGCCGTAGTTGCTCGAGTCCCAACGCACCATCGCCGCGGTGACCACATTGACGACGCTCGGGTTCTCAGCCTGCTTCAGGTAGGGGTGCGCAGCCTTCATGAAGGCGAAGACCGCGAACGGGCCGCTGCGGAAACCCTTCTGGAAAGCGTCGTCATCCATGGAGAGCAGCGGACCGTAGGAGCCGCTGTAGGCGTTGTTGACCAGGATGTCGAGCCCGCCGAAGCTCCCGGCCACCTCGTCGACGAGCGTCGGAATCGCCTCGGTGTCGGACACCTCGCAGGTGAACGGCTCCGACTTGACT
>JAKDNC010000203.1 GCA_030452025.1 Nocardioides sp.
GCTCCACTTCCTCACCGCGGTGGTCCGGCACTACTCGGCTGACGGTCAACCACCCGTCCTCGTCGGGAACTCGCTGGGAGCACTCGTCGCCCTGCACGGCGCGGCCAGCATGGCGACCACGGGTGTGGTGGCGCTTTCGCCCGTCGGCTTCGTCCACGCACGCGGCCTGACCCTGGCTGCAAGGGTGACCCCGCTGGTCACCCTGCCCATCACCACCGGTCTCGTCCCCCCGTTCGCCGCCCGTCTGATCGCCCACCGTGCACTCTCGCGGCTCATGGTGCACCGGCCGCGGGCAGCCCGCGTCGCCCTGGCCGCCTACGCCGATCAGTTCCGGACGCGCGCGGACCTGCGCCGGGTACTGGCAGCCGTGGGACGGGTGTCGCAGGAGATGGTCCTCGCACCGCCACCCGCGCTGGACATCGAGTGTCCCGTGCTGGTGGTGTGGGGCGAACGCGACCGGCTGCTTCCTGCCACGGCAGCAGCACCTGTCGCCGCGCTCTTTCCCCATGGGTCCTGTGAGGTTCTTCCCGGAGTGGGCCACTGTCCCCAGATGGAGTCTCCGGAGACCATCGGGCGGATGAGCGTGGATTTCATCCGCATGAATCTGGACGGTCCGCATCAGGCAACGAGTTAGGCACGTCTCGCGATGCTCGTGGGCGACGGCCGGGCGTGCGCGCCTATGCTGTGGCAGCCAAGCGCAGTCGACCCGAGGAGATGAGATGGCCCGTGTCTCGGCCGCGGCGCGCCGCGAGCTGCTGATCGAGGCGACGATCCGGGTGATGGTCCGTGACGGTGTCGCCAAGGCGACCACTCGCGCGATCGTCGCGGAGGCCAACATGCCCCTGGGCGCCTTCCACTACTGCTTCCGGTCCAAGGAGGAGCTGCTGGAGCGGGTGATCGAGACGATCACCGACCACACTCTGGACCCCGCGTTGGAGGGGTTGCGTGCGGACGGTTCCCTCGAGGAGCGGCTTCGCGCTGGCCTGGGCGCCTACTGGCAGCACGTGCTCGACCACCCCGATGAGCACCGCGTCACCTACGAGCTCACGCAGTACGCATTGCGCGAGTCCGGGCTGGCCGACGTGGCAAAGCGGCAGTACCAGACCTACCTGGCGGCCAACACGAAGGTGCTCGAGACGCTGGCCGAGGTCTCCGGGACCACCTGGTCGGTGCCGGTTCCCGTCCTTGCCCGCTACGTGACGGCGTTGATCGACGGTCTGACGCTGCTCTACCTGAACGAGGGTGATGCGGGGACCGCAGGGGCAGCGCTCGATCTCGGCGCGGAGTACGTCGCCGGCCTTGCGCGGATCTGAGCTGGGGCAACGACGCCGGCAGTGACCGGATCCCCGGGACCCTTGACTTGGTCGAGCGACCAACTCTAGTGTGCGACTCACGTCACACGGTGGTACCTCACTCTCGTCGCGCTCGGTGATCTTGCGACCCGTCAGAAGGAGACCGGCATGAAGTCACGACGCGGCGCACTGGCGCTGCTCATGCTCACTGCGCTGATCGGTGCGCTGTTCATCCCGGTCGGGTCCGGGGCCGCTGCGCCGACTCCGTGGTACGAGCCTGTCGACCGGCCGAGCCCCGACTCCGAGATCAACGTGACCGGCGAGCCGTTCACCGGCACCGACGCCGACGGTGATGTGCGCGGGTTCGTCGACACGCACGACCACCTGATGACCAACGAGGCGTTCGGCGGCAAGCTCGTGTGCGGCAAGCCGTTCTCCGAGCTCGGCATCTCCGACGCGCTGCGGGACTGCCCGGAGCACTACCCGAACGGCGCCGGCGCCCTCCTGGAGAACCTCACCGTCGACACTGACTGGCGCCACGACCCGGTCGGCTGGCCGACCTTCCAGGACTGGCCGTCGTACACGACCATGTCGCACCAGCAGAACTACTACGCGTGGGTCGAGCGATCCTGGCGAGCCGGTCAGCGGGTCATGGTGACCGACCTGACCTCGAACGGCGTGATCTGCTCGATCTACGTCCGTGACCGCGGATGCGACGAGATGGACTCGATCCGGCTGCAGGCGGAGAAGACCTACGACATGCAGGACTACATCGACAAGATGTACGGCGGACCGGGGAAGGGCTGGTTCCGGATCGTCAAGTCGCCTGCGCAGGCCCGTGAGGTGATCAAGAAGGGCAAGCTCGCCGTGGTGCTGGGGGTGGAGACCTCCGAGCCGTTCGGCTGCAAGCAGGTGCTCGACATGGCCCAGTGCAGCAAGGCCGACATCGATCAGGGGCTCGACGAGCTGCGCTCCCTGGGGGTGCAGAGCATGTTCCTGTGCCACAAGTTCGACAACGCGCTGTGCGGTGTCCGCTTCGACGAGGGGACGACCGGCACGATCATCAACATCGGCCAGTTCCTCTCGACCGGCACATGGTGGCGCACCGAGGAGTGCCGCGGGCCCCAGTCGGACAACCCGATCGGTGACGCCGCCGTACCCGAGTTCGAGAAGAAGTTGCCGCCCGGCGCCGCTGTGCCGAAGTACGCCGACGGGGCCAGGTGCAACGTCCGTGGCCTGACCAGGCTGGGGGAATATGCGCTCCGCGGGATGATGGATCGCGGGATGATGGTCGAGGTCGACCACATGAGCGTCAAGGCGGCGGGCCGCACGCTCGACATCCTGGAGAGCAAGGATTACCCGGGCGTCGTGTCCAGCCACAGCTGGATGGATCGGGACTGGACCGAGCGCGTCTATGCCCTTGGTGGGTTCATCGGCTCCTACGACATGGACAGCGAGGCCTTCGTGAGGGAGGCAGCGACCACTGCAGACCTGCGCGAGGAGTACGACGTGGCGCTGGGCTACGGGTCGGACTTCAACGGACTCGGCAGCCACCCCACGCCGCGCGGTGCCGACGCGCCGGACAAGGTGACCTATCCCTACCGCAGCTACCCCGACGGGCCGCTCGTGGACCGGCAGGTGACCGGTGAACGGACCTGGGACGTCAATGTCGACGGTGGTGCCCACTACGGGCTGATTCCCGACTGGATCGAGGACGTGCGCCATCTGGGCGGTCAGGGGATCGTCGACGAGCTCCTCGGGGGAGCGCAGTCCTACCTCGACACCTGGGTGAGCACGCGCGACTGGTCAGAGCCGTTGAACCTGGCCCGCGGGGCCAGGCCGAGCGCGAGTTCGGTGCAGTGGACCCTGCTCAAGCGTTTCGTGGCCGGCAAGGCCAACGACGGCGACGTCGGCACCCGGTGGGCGAGCAGGTGGAGCGACCAGCAGTGGCTGGCTCTCGACCTGCGTAGCCAGCAGTCGATCTCACGCGTCGTCCTCGACTGGGAGGATGCGTCTGCGAAGTCCTACCAGATCGAGGTCTCCGACGACGGGAGCACCTGGCGCACCGTCTGGCGCACGACCGACGGGGCCGGCGGAATCGAGACCGCCCGCTTCGACCCGGTGACCGCCCGGCACGTGCGCGTGCACATGAGCGAACGAGCCACCAGGTACGGCTACTCCCTGCACGAGATCGCCATTCACAGCGGGTGACTCCCACGCGGGTGCGTGGATTTCAGCGGTAGTTGGTGAACTGCACCGCGAAGTCGTAGTCCTGCTCCTTGACCAACTGCTGGACGGCCTGCAGATCGTCGCGCTTCTTGGACGAGACGCGGAGCTCGTCACCCTGGATCTGCGCCTTGACGCCCTTGGGCCCCTCGTCGCGGATCAGCTTCGAGACCTTCTTGGCATCTTCGGAGGAGATGCCCTCCTTGAGTGCGATCGAGATCTTCGCGACCTGACCGGACTGACGGGGCTCTCCGGCGTCGAGGATCTTCAGGGACTGGTTGCGCTTGACCAGCTTGCCCTTGAACACGTCGAGGACCGCCGAGGCGCGGTCCTCCGCCGACGCGGTGATCTCGATGCCCTGCTCGCCCTGCCACTCGATACTTGCGCCGGTGCCCTTGAAGTCGAAGCGGGTGGCGATCTCGCGCGCCGCCTGCCCCAGGGCGTTGTCCACCTCCTGGTGGTCGAGCTTGCTGACGATGTCGAACGACGAGTCGGCCATGTTGTCTCCTATTTTCGTCTGAGAGTGCTGCTGCGCTATTGTTTCGTCTTGCTGTCTCCGGGCCAAGCCCGGGGGTGGAACACGGCAGATTGCCCGAGCGGCCAATGGGAGCGGACTGTAAATCCGTCGCGAAAGCTTCGAAGGTTCGAATCCTTCATCTGCCACAGAAGGGGCCTCCTGCATCGCGTGTGGGGGGTCCCCACTGCTTTGCGGAGAGTGAGCCCGAAATGCGCCACGATGGGTCCATGACGCAGCCCCGGGCCCAGCTCCACGACATGGGACGCCGGCGGGCCTGGGTGATCTGGCTCGTTGCGGTCTCGGTCTACGCCCTGGCCGTCTTCCACCGCAGCTCGCTCGGTGTGGCGGGGCTGATCGCAGCCGACCGCTTCGACGTCGGTGGCGCCGGGCTCGCGTTCTTCACCGTCCTCCAGCTGATCGTCTACGCCGGCATGCAGGTCCCGATCGGGGTGATGCTCGACCGGTTCGGACCCCGTGCCCTGCTGGTCTCCGGCCTGGTCACGATGACGCTGGGTCAGTTCGCCTTCGCCTTTTCCGAGACGTTCGTCACCGCCGTCGTCTCGCGTGCCGTCCTCGGCGCCGGAGACGCGATGGTCTTCGTCTGCGTGCTGCGCCTGATCACGTCGTGGTTCCTGGTCCGCCAGGGCCCGATGCTGGTCCAGATCACCGGCCAGATCGGGCAGTTGGGCGCCATCATGGCCGCCGCGCCACTCTCCCTGGCCCTGCACGGGCTGGGATGGACCAAGACCTTCGCAGCCGCGTCGTCGCTGGGCGTCGTACTCCTGGTTGCGGTCCTGCTGGTGGTCAAGGACTCGCCCTACGAGCGGACCGCTCCGACCCGGATCAAGCTGCGTGCGATCGGGCGCTCGGTCCAGCTTGTCTGGGGCAATCCCGGCACCAAGCTCGGGATGTGGTCCCACTTCACCAGCCAGTTCTCGACGACCGTCTTCACGCTGCTGTGGGGCTACCCCTTCCTGGTTGCCGGCCAAGGGCTGTCGGGAGAGGCCGCCAGCACGCTGCTCACCGTGATGCTGGGGTGGGTGATGTTCAGCGGCATCGTGCTCGGCCGGCTGGTCGCCAAGTTCCCCTTCTACCGCTCCTGGATCGTGCTGGTCGTGGTCGGCGCGATGGCGACCGTGTGGGCCGTCGTACTCCTCTGGCCGGGTCCGGCGCCGATCTGGCTGCTGGTCGTGATGGTCTGCATCACGGGATCGGGCGGTCCCGCATCGGTGGTCGGTTTCGACCTGGCCCGCACCTTCACCCCTGAGGAGGCGCTCGGTCGGGCGAACGGCTTGGTCAACATCGGCGGGTTCGTGGCCTCGCTGCTCACGATGGCGCTGATCGGTCTGCTGCTCGACTTCCTCGAGCCGCGCGGTGCCGACGCCTACGGGTTGGGGGACTTCAAGATCGCGATGTGTGCGCAGTACCTCTTCTGGGGTCTCGGGACGCTCCAGATCCTGCGTTACCGCCGCAAGGCGGTCGACCACCTGCACCGGGTGCACCCCGGCGCGGTCGAGTCGATGAAGCGCGGCGAGCCGTTCGTCCACCCGGGCTTCGGTGACCGCGAAGGCGTCTGAGGCTCAGTTTCCTGCACGGCCTTGTGGATGCCGGACGGTGCCGGCTACTTCGCGCCGGTCGTGGAGGCCGACAGTGATCTCGGGTCGCGCTCCTGCCACTTCTCCTGCGCGACAGCGGTGAGGAAGCGCTGCACATGATCGTTGAAGAGATCCGGCTCCTCGAGGTTGGTGACGTGGCCGGACTTGGGCAGGATGGCAAGACCGCAGCGCGGGATCGTCCGCTTGAGCATCAGGTCGGTCTCCAGGACGCCGTTGTCCTCGTCCCCGGCGATCACGAGCACCGGAGGTCGGCAGGAGGACAGCTCCTCGTGCATCGCATACAGCGAGGGCCTCCCCTTCTGCACCCCCCGCATGGTGTTGGCCGCGCCAACCGGGTCGTGCTCGGCGAGGACGCGGACGTGCTCAGCGTGGCCGCGCGGATCCTTGGACTCGTACTGCACCCGAGCCGGGCCGACGCCGTACCAACGGGACATGGCCTCGGAGCCCTCGGTCTCGAAGGCGGCTGCGACCTTCTCCGACTCCTCCCGGAACGTCGCCTCCTTGTCGGGGTGGGCGCCGTATCCGCAGCCGCCCACCACGGAGCCCAGGGTCCGGTCGGGGTGTCGGAGCGCGAAGTGCAACGCCCCGAAACCTCCCATGGAGTTCCCGACGATGAAGGCTCGGTCGATTCCGGCGGCATCCATCACTGCGAGCACGTCGTCGACGGCCCTGGCCTGGCTGTAGGCGGCGGGATCCTTGGGTACGTCGGAGGGTGGGAAGCCTCGTGCGCCGAAGGTGATGCAGCGATAGTTACGTGCGAAGTGACGCAGCTGAGGCTCCCAGGACCGGTGGTCCCCGGCGAACTCGTGCAGGAACACGATCGGGAGCCCGCTGCCGACCTCCTCGTAGTAGAGGTCGACACCGTCGTCGGTCGTTGCGGTAGGCATGTTCTTCCTCTCGGACAGGAGCTTCAGTGGTGGTAGCGGCGGCGGGGTCTGCCGCGGCGGCATCCGGCGCGTGCGCCGAGGTACGCCGCCAACCCGGACATCGCGATCGTCGCCATCGAAGAGGCGTGCCTGGCCAGCATGGGACGGATGATG
>JAKDNC010000204.1 GCA_030452025.1 Nocardioides sp.
CGAAAGGGTCACGTTGTCGAGGACAACCTTGTCGCCGTGCGCCTTGCGGACGTTGCGCAGTGTGAAGACATACTCAGCCATGGCAGCGAGCCTACGGTGCGGGCGCGGTGTCCCACCAACCGGATCCTCGGGCCGCATGTGTGTGAGACCTATCCGGTGCTCAGCGCGTCTGGACGGTGACGGTCTCCAACGGGGGGGGATCGCAACCGACAGGAAGGTCGAGCGGAGGTCGGTCGTGGGGCGTCGACATGACGCGAATGCAGAACCCGCGGCATTCGTGGCTGCCAGGTCGAGCCAGTTCTTCAGGAACGCACTGTTTCTCACGATCTCGAACCACGCGGCTGAGGACCTGATGCAGACCGGGCTGGCGAAGGCGTACGCCTCGTGGCCCAAGGCGCTCAGGGCCGATGATCCGGTCGCCGACGTGCACGGGATCCTCACCGAGGCGTTCATCAGCCACAAGCGGCGGTGCAGCAGCTCAGAGCTGCCGATCGCGGATCTGCCGGAACGCGCATCGCGCGATCACGATCCGACCCAGGAGTTGGCACTGCTCGAGGCGCTCTCGAGGCTGGAACCGCTCGACCACTGCCGTGGTGGTGCTTCGCTACTGCGAGGACCGCAGCATCGGCCACACCGCGCACAGCCTGAGGCTGACCGGGGCCGCTGTGAAGAACCGCAGCCTGCGAGCGCTCAAGCAGCTGCCGGGACAGCTGCTCGAACCGGCTTCCATGTCCGACGTATCGAAGGGAACCGAACTGCCATGAGCGACCTCCATTTCGATGAGCGAACACTGCGCGACGTCCTCGACTCCTCCATGGACGGTGTCCACGCTCCCGTCGACACTGAGGAACGGGCCAGGCTCGGTGGTCGCCGACCACGGCGCCACCACCACGGTCGAGTCCGCCAACACTGCGAACGACAAGTGGAGCAATGACTCCCCCCTGTCGTCACCCGACGTCGCCCTCGACACCGCCCAGCTGCGGGGCATCGCCGAGAACCCGGCGTGGACGTCGTACCGGCCCTGAGCTGAGGAACGACACTCAGGCGGCAGGACCCTCGGCGACCATGTCGTCGAGGGTCTCGCCGTTGCTGTTGACCTGGGGTCCGCTCACCCCGAGGTCGGCATTGACCTGACGCACCGCCTCGCCGTCCTGCTCACCGGAGGCCGATGCCTTGGAGAACGTCGCGGTCCCCTTGGCGAAGTCGTGGCCGACCGAGATCGCCTCGATGATGTTCACCTGCCGCTCGTTGCCGTTGTCGTCCTTGTAGACCTGTGTGGTCTGCTTCCCGTGCACCAAGACGGCGTCGCCCACCTCGAGGGATTCCGCGCAGTTGTGGGCCAGGCTCCGCCAGGCGTTCACGGTGTACCAGTTGGTCTCCAGGTCGACCCAGCCGTTCTGCTGACGCACGAAGCGCCGCGGCGTCGAGGCCACCCGGAAGCTCGCGAAGATGCTCTCCCCGACGTAGCGCTCCTCCACGTCGGTGCCGACCCAGCCCTGGAAGCTGATCATCGTCTCGTTCATGTGCTTGGTCCTGTCTCTCGATCGGTTGCTGATGAGGACAACCCTGCTGACCGGAGCAGACATCTGCGGCGCGACCGGGCCCGCCTGTGGAGAACCGTCCGACCACGCGATCCTGTGGACAAGGACCGGGCTCACTTCATGGCGGTCTTGAGCCCCTCGAGGACGTAGCCGTAGGCAGTGAGCTCGGCGTCGATCGGCTGGACGACCAGCTTCTGGCCGGTCTGCCTGATCCCCGAGCGCAGGTTCTGGTCGGCGGCCCGCGCGCGCGACTTCGCGGTCATCGACACCAGCACCCTGCACACCAGCGCCAGGACGATCCCGAGGACCACTCCCCCGACCAGCATCAGCGTCGGCACGGCCAGTCCGACCACCTCCGGCGTCGCGGGCTCGTCCACCTTGAGGTAGGACATCGCGGCCAGACCAGCCAGCCACACGCCACCGACGATCGCGGCCAGGATCAGGACCCACTGGATCACCCGCACCAGACCGGCCCACCACGGCAACTTCGCGACCCCGAGGTCGACATCGCCGATTGCCTTGTCGAGCTCGTCTCCGACCTCGACACGGCGCGAGACCGAGGCCCGTCGTATGGACTCGGCCCAGGGCTTGCTCATGCCCGAGCTGGCGTCCTCGGCGACTCCGCGGATCGCGGCATCCACACGGGCCCGCTGGACCTTGGTGGTCTCCGGGATGGATGAGCGTGGAGCGCCCGTGAGCGTCTTGCCTGCGCTGCCGAGGTCGAGGTGCAGCCGCTTGAGCGGATCTGACTTCAACCGGGTCACCCACGAGACCAACGGCCACGTCGTGGCGCGACCGGCCCGGAGCCGGGTGGACTTCTGCACCGCATTGACCACGATCGGCACGCCTGCCGCGTCGGCGAACGCGTCCTCGAGCTCCTTGACGCGTTCCTTGCCCAGCGACGGGGCCGGGCTGGTCCCCGATGCCTCAGCCAGCCCCTCGGCAGTCGTCCTCACATCCGCCTCGAGGCGGGCACGGGTCGCCTTCTTCGAGGCCACCCGCTTGGCCATCTCGTCCTTGAGGTCGCCCAGCCCGATCTCCTGCTTGGCGCTCACCGGGAAGACTGCGACGTCGGCGAGTCCGTCGTCGGCGAGCAGTCGACGCACGTCGGAGACCATCGACTCGCGGCCCTCCTCCGGGACGGTGTCGATGTGGTTGAGGACGACCACCATCGACCCGGCGTGGCCGGCCAGCGGCTTGAGGTAGCGGTCGTGGATCGCGGCGTCGGCGTACTTCTGTGGGTCGAGAACCCACACCAGCAGGTCGGCCAGCTGCACCAACCGGTCGACCTCGAGGTGGTGGGACACCTCGGTGGAGTCGTGGTCAGGCAGGTCGAGCAGCACTGTGCCGTGGAGTCGCTTGTCCTCACGCCCGACGTCGAGCATCGAGTCGCGGGTGACCTGGTGGCGCGGGGGGATCCCGAGCCACTCGAGGAGCTCGGTGGCACCTTCACGACCCCACACACAGGCCGACGCCCACGACGTGGTGGGGCGGCGTACGCCGACCGCGGAGAGCTCGAGTCCGGTGAGGGCGTTGAACGTGGAGGACTTGCCCGAGCCCGTCGCCCCAGCGATCGCGATGACGGTGTGCTCGGCCGAGAGCCGCATGCGACTCGACGCCCGGTCGACTGTCTCCTGTGCGTGGTCGACGATCTCCTCGTCGATTCGGCCCCGGGCATGTTGAACGGCGGTCTCGAGGCCGCCGATGCGTGCGCCGAGATCGGATCCGCGGGTGACCATCTTCTTGGCACCCTCGAGCAAGGACGTCATCTTCTCCCTCGGAGAGGTCTTCGGTTGGACAAGGATCGAGCCGGTGTGACGACCACTCTATGCAGAATGGTCTCCGCCGAGCCCATCCTTGCGACTGGCGAAACGTTCGTCATCGACCCGACGGGTCGCCGCACGCACCCGCTCGGCTGAGCCCGCATCGACCGCGAGGCCATCGACCAGGTCGCTGTAGCGCTTGCGTTCCTTGCCGATCAGGACCTCCACCCGGCGCTCCAGGTCCTTGCGGGCACGCTCGGCGAGGGCGCGCACGGCCTGGTCCCCGAAGACCGCCTCGAGCAGCTTCTGGCCGACCACAGCGCTTCCGCCGGCGATCCCGACCTCGGCACCGGTGACCCCGGCAGTGGAGGCGAAGACGATCACCATCAGCGTCACTGAGAGGCCGTTGACGCCGTAGGCGAGGAAACGTGCGGTGCCCCGCTTGTCCGCGCCCTCGGTGCGGACCATGTCGAGGACGCCCTTCTGCCACTCGCGCACAGCGGTCTCGACCTCGCGGCGAAAGTCACGCGAGACCCGGCCGAGATCGCGGTCTCCGGACTCGAGCAGCGCCTTGCCCTGGGCGGTCGAGGCCCACGACGCCGCCGCCTTCTCCGCGGCCGACTCGGCGTGCTCGATGAGCAGCGTCTCCAGGCCCGACTCGACCGCGACCGTGACCCGTTCGGCCTGCTGGGGCTTGCCCTTGACCGCACTGACGAGACGGTCACGCATTCGCCCGACCTTGGACTCCAGGGAGCGGAGCAGTTCGCCGGTGCCCACGAACTCCTGCCACCGCGCCAGGACCTCACCCCGCAGGAGGGTTCCGTCGGCACTGGCGACGTTGATCGCCTCCAGGGTCTCGTCGTAGGCGCGGTCGACGTCAGTGCGCAACGACGTCACCGCCTCGAGCTGTACGTCGGCCGCCTCGGCCACGCCGTAGGACCGCTGGGAGAGACTGCGGATCGCTCCACCGAGGGTCTGCTTGACCACTGCGGCGCGGGCGTCGGCGTTGGCGGCCAGCGACTCGAGCCAGCCACGGATGTCCTTGACCGAGTCGGCCGGCAACAGACCCTGGTCGTCGACCGTGCCCTCGGTGACCACGAACAGGGGCGAGTCCTTCAGCCCGCGGCTGGCCAGCATTCGCGCCAGGTGGGCCGAGACGGTGCCGATCGCTTCCCTGGGGGTGCGGTCGAGGACGATCGCGACTGCGGTGCTGCGATCGGCGGCCTGTTTGAGGAACTCCCACGGCACCTGGTCGGCATAGCGCGCGGCGGAGGTGACGAAGAGCCACAGGTCGGCGGCAGCCAGCAGTTGAGCGGCCAGGGTCCGGTTGCGTTCCTCGACCGAGTCGATGTCGGGGGCGTCCAGCACGGCAAGTCCGACCGGGATGGTCTCGGAGGCAACGAGCTGCAGCGCGGTCGGGTCCCCTGTGGCGCGCCGGGTCCGCTCCAGGTCCGGCAGGATCCGGTCCTGACCGAACCAGTGTGCGTCGGCAGGGTTGTGCACGAGGACGGGCGAACGCGTGGTCGGGCGGAGCACGCCGGGCTCGGTGACACGGGTGCCGACCAGTGAGTTCACCAGTGTCGACTTGCCGGCGCCGGTGGAGCCGCCGACGACCGTGAGCAGTGGCGCCTCGAGCGTCATCAGCCTCGGGATGATGTAGTCCTCGAGCTGGTCGACCATGTCGGTGCGCGCTGCGCGGTGCTCGTCGATGTCGGGCACGTCGAGCGGGAGCGCCGTCTCCTGCAGTGCACTCCGCAGCCGCACCAGAGCGGTGAGCATCTTCGTGGAGTCACTCATAGGTGACGACCTCCTGAGGCAGCGACCTGCGGAAAAGCGATCCGCGGACGGTTGATGTGCATGGTCTCGACGAAGCGCTGCCCACGCTCGGCGAAATTCGACGGCGCCGTGCCACGCAGCACACGGTGGTGAAGGTATCCCAACTCCACCGCAGCCTGCTGATACTCGTGCATGGCGTGATGTCCGGCCCGACCGCCGTACTGCCTGGCATGCTGCCTGGCCTGGCGGCGAGCGCGGAGGTCGACGATGTGCTCGATGTCGTCGGCCGGGATCAGCCCCCGTTGTGCGGCGTCACGCAGCGCGACGCTGAGCAGGCGGCGTTCCCGGGTCCGGACCCAGATCGCGACGCCCACGAACATCAAGAACACCGGGATCATGACGATCACGTAGACGATGATGAAGCCCGCACCGTCGGCGAGCAGGGTCGAGCCATTCCACGCAGCGTGCAGCGCGACCGCGCAGAGATAGCCGACGATCGGCGCGAGGATCCGCACCAGTGTGGAGCGCTGGGAGATCGCGATGCCGATGCCGATGCCGGTGAAGGCGGTGAACAGCGGGTGCGCGAACGGGCTCGCGATGCACCGCAGCACGAACAGGACCCCGAGGCCGCTGAACCCGCCGGGGTTGCTGCCGTCGGTGCCGTTGTAGGCCGCGGCGAGGTAGAGGATGTTCTCGGTGAAGGCGAACCCGATGCCGATCACACCGGCGTAGACGATTCCGTCGAGGACCCCGTCAAACTCCTGACGTCGCCAGATCAGCAGCAACACCAGGAAGAGCCCCTTGGTGGCCTCCTCGCTGAACGGTGCGACGACGGCGAGCATCGTGGAGTCGGTGATCCCGCCGACGAAGCCGCCGAGGCCCTGGACCACCAGCGCCAGCAGGGTCGCCACGAAGGCTCCCCACATCAGTCCGGCCGTGAGAAGTGCGCGCGGCTCCGGTTCGTAGCGATCCAGCCACATGTAGCACGCCAGGACCGGTCCGACTGGTACGAGCGCGAACAACGCACCGAAAACCAGTGCCTGCGGCTCTCCGCTGAGGGCCATGACGATCGCGATCGGGATCGCCGCCAGCGCCGCAATCACGCAGACCACGACCGTGAAGGCGACGCTCTCGTGACGACGGACAGGCATGTGTCGAAGCGTATCTGTTCTCACGTTCCACGAGACGTATGGTGGAGGCGTGAGCGAGACCGAAAACACACCCAAGACCGAGACCCACGACCAGGCCGTGCCCGAGGCCTGGTCCACTTTCATGCGTCAGGGCTGGGGCGATCGCGAGCTCGATCTTCCGCCGCATCCGATCACGCCGTACGCCGCAGCGCGCCGTCAGCGTCTCGCCGACGCCTTCCCCGGCGAGCGGCTGGTCCTGCCGTCCGGCGGCTACAAGGTGCGCGCCAACGACACCGACTACCGGTTCCGCTCGGACACCGCCCACACCTACTTCTCCGGCAACCAGACCTCCGACGCTGTGCTGGTCATCGAGGGTGGCGAGGCAACGCTGTTCGCGCGTCCGCGCTCCAGCCGGGA
>JAKDNC010000205.1 GCA_030452025.1 Nocardioides sp.
GCGGCGAGGCCTCGAGGACCTCCAGGTCCGCCTCGGTCGAGTGCGGCACATAGCTGTTCCGCCCAGCGGTCCACTCGACGACGTACTCCTCACTGCCCATCGCGAAGGTGGTCCGCTGTGGTTGGGAGACGACGTTGCGCCAGCCGACCGGGATCCTCGACTGGACCCGACGTGAGGCCGCCACGTGCTCGGCCCGGAGCACCGCGGCCGCGAAGAGCGTCGCGGGATCCGGCTCGGCGGTCCCGGCCTGCAGGACGGCCGGCCGCCGGTCGAAGAAGTCGGTGCTGACCTCTTCGGCCAGGAACGATTCGTTCATCAGCACGGCGACGAGCATGTCCCGGTTGGTCACGATCCCGTGCAGGTGCGCCTTGCGCAGGGCACCGGCCAGGATCCGGGCGGCTTCGACCCGCGTGGGCGCCCAGGCGATGACCTTGGCCAGCATCGCGTCGTAGTGGGTGGAGACCTCGCTGCCGGTCTCGAAGCCGGAGTCGACGCGCACTCCGGCTCGAGCCGATCGGTCGAAGGTGACCTGGCCCGGGATCTCGAACGTGGTCAGGGTCCCGCTCTGCGGCTGCCAGTCGTGGGCCGGGTCCTCGGCGTAGAGCCGCACCTCGATGGCGTGCCCGAGAGGCTCCCGGGCAGGGCCGACGGGTCGGCCCTCGGCGACGGAAAGTTGCGCCTCGACCAGGTCGACGTCGAAGACAGCCTCGGTGACCGGATGCTCGACCTGGAGGCGGGTGTTCATCTCGAGGAAGAAGAAGCGCTCCCGGTCGGGGTCGTAGAGGAACTCGACGGTGCCGGCGCCCAGGTAGTCGATCGCAGAGGCGGCGTCGCGGGCGGCCTCGTGCATCTCGGTCACCACGGCGGGGTCGATGTCCGGCGCCGGTGCCTCCTCGACCACCTTCTGGTGGCGACGTTGGATGGAGCAGTCGCGCTCACCGAAGACGGTCACGTCGCCGAACCGGTCACCCACGACCTGGACCTCGACGTGGCGGCTGTGCGCGATGTAGGGCTCCACGAAGACGGTCCCGTCCCCGAAGGCCGACTCCGCCTCAGCCTTGGCCGTGGCGATCTCGCCGGGCAGGTCGGCCAGGCTGTGCACGATCCGCATCCCGCGGCCGCCGCCTCCTGCGGATGCCTTGACCAGCAACGGGAGGTCCGCATCGGTGGCGGTCTCGACGGTGAGGTCTGGCAGCACCGGGACTCCGGCAGCAGACATCAGCTTCTTGGACTCGATCTTCGAGCCCATCGAGATGATCGACTCCGGTGCCGGACCGACCCAGGTCAGCCCGGCCTCGATCACCTGTCGGGCGAAGTCGGCGTTCTCGGAGAGGAATCCGTAGCCGGGGTGGATCGCGTCCGCACCGGTGCGGCGTGCGGCCTCGAGGACCAGATCCGCACGGAGATAGGTCTCGGCGGGTGTGTTGCCCGGCAGTCGCACGGCCGCGTCGGCCTCGTGGACGAACGGCAGACCGGCATCGGCGTCGGAGTGGATCGCCACCGTCTCGATGCCGACTCTGCGGGCGGTGGTGAAGATGCGCCGGGCGATCTCGCCGCGGTTGGCAACAAGGACTCTGGAGATCACGAGGCTCACATCCTGAAGACGCCGAAGTTCATCGCGCCCTCGATCGGTTCGTTGTCGATGACGGACAGGCAGATGCCCAGGACGGTGCGGGTGTCGCGCGGGTCGATGACCCCGTCGTCGTAGACCATGCCGGACAGCATGTAGGGCAGGGACTGCTCCTCGATCATCTGCTCGACCATCTGCTTGGTGGGTGCGAACCCCTCGGCGTCGAAGGGCTGGCCTTTCCTCTCCGCGGACTCCCGCGCCACGATCTCCATGACGCCGGCCAGCTGTTGCGGTCCCATCACGGCCGATTTGGCGCTGGGCCAGGTGAACAGGAACCGGGGGTCGTAGGCGCGCCCGTTCATGCCGTAGTTGCCGGCGCCGTACGACGCGCCCATGATCACCGTCAGGTGGGGCACGGACGAGTTGCTCACTGCGTTCAACATCTGGGCGCCGTGCTTGATGATCCCGCCCTGCTCGTAGTCCTTGCCGACCATGTAGCCGGTGGTGTTGTGCAGGAAGAGCAGCGGCGTGTCCTTCTGGTTGGCCAGCTGGATGAACTGCGCTGCCTTCTGGGCCTCCTCGCTCATGAGGACGCCGCGGGCGTTGGCGAGGATGCCGATCTCGTGGCCGTGCAGCCGGGCCCAGCCGACGCAGAGAGAGGCCCCGTAGAGCGGCTTGAACTCGTCGAACGCCCGTTGCTCACCTGAATCGTCGGGACCGGTGCCGTCCACGATCCGCAGGATCGCCTCGCGCGGGTCGAACGGCTCCTTGAGGTCCGTCGGGATCAGGTCGATGAGGTCATCGGGATCCAGGTCAGGCTCGGCATAGTCGGTGCGGACGGCCCGTCCGGCCTTGTGCCAGTTGAGACGGGCCATCACCCGGCGGGCGATCCGCAGCGCGTCGTGCTCGTTTTGGGCCAGGAAGTCGGAGGAGCCCGAGATCCGGGAGTGCATCTCCGCGCCGCCCAGGGACTCGTCGTCGGTCTCCTCACCGGTGGCCATCTTCACCAGCGGCGGACCGGCCAGGAAGACCTTCGCCTGTTCCTTGACCATGATCACGTAGTCGCTCATCCCCGGGACGTAGGCGCCGCCCGCGGTGGAGTTGCCGAAGACCACCGACATCGTGGGAATCTTGCGCGCCGAGGACCGGGTGAGATCACGGAATCCCCGGCCACCGGGGATGAAGATCTCCTTCTGGGTCGGCAGGTCGGCGCCGCCGGACTCGGTCAGGTTGATCGTCGGGAGGCTGTTCTTCGCCGCGATCTCCGCGGCCCGGAAGGACTTCTTGACCGACCAGGGGTTGAGCGCACCGCCCTTCACGGTCGGATCGTTGGCCACGATCATGCACTCCACGCCTTCCACGACGCCGACACCGGTGACCATGCTGGCCCCGACCTTGAAGTCGCTGCCCCAGCCGGCCAGCGGCATCAGCTCGAGGAACGCGGACCCCTCGTCGATGAGGAGCTCGATCCGTTCTCTCGCGGTCAGCTTGCCGCGCTCCTTGTGCCGGGCGATGTACTTGCCCCCGGCTTCGACAGCCTTGGTCTGCTCGGCGTGGAGATCCTCGATCTTCTCCAGCATCGCTTCGCGGCGGGTCATGAGGCATACCCCAGGAGACGGGCCGCGAGGTCGGTGAGCACTTCGGTGGCTCCACCGCCGATCCCGAGGATGCGGGCGTCGCGGTAGTGCCGCTCCACTTCGGTTCCGTGCATGTATCCGGCTCCTCCAAAGATCTGCACTGCCTGGTGGCAGACGTGTTCGGCAGTCTCGACGGCGGTCTGCTTGGCCAGGCAGGCGTCCGCGATGACGTTCTCCCCCGCGACGTGACGGGCGGCGACGGCGTGGGTGTAGGTCCGGGCGACCTCGACCTGACGGTGCATCTCAACCAGCTTGTGAGCGATGACCTGCCGGTCGGCGAGCGGGCGACCGAAGGTCTGGCGCTCCTTGGCGTACGACGCGGCGAGGGCCAGCGCCCGGGCGGCAATGCCATAGCCGTGGACGGCCAGAGCCAGCCGCTCCACGACGAACTGCTCGGCGATCTGGTAGAAGCCCGAGTTCACCGCGCCCACGATGTTCGCAGCCGGGACACGCACGTCGGTGAAGGAGAGCTCGGCGGTGTCGGAGCAGTGCCAGCCCATCTTCCGCAACGACCGGTCAACGGTGAAGCCGGGTGTGTCCGTCTCGATGACGAGCAGGGAGACACCCGCATGCCCCTCGTCTCCGGTCCGGACCGCCGTGGTCACGAAGTCCGCGCGGACTCCGGAGGTGATGAACGTCTTGGCCCCCTTGACGACGTACTCGTCGCCCTCCCGGTCCGCGCGGGTGGTGATCCTCGCGACGTCGGACCCGCCACCGGGCTCGGTGATCGCGAGGGACCCGATCAGCTCCCCGGCCAGGGTCGGCCGGACGAACCGGTCGATCAGATCGGGCGAGCCGTTGGCAGCCAGGTGGGGAAGGGCAATGCCGCTCGTGAAGAGCCCGGCCATGAGCCCGCTGGACGCCCCCTCCTCGAACATCGCCTCCTGCAGCGCCAGCGAGTCGAGCAGGTCACCGCCCTCGCCACCGACGGACTCGGGGAACGAGACGCCGAGGAAGCCCTGCTTCGCTGCGGCGAGGTGGAGGGAGCGCGGGATGTTCCCCGTGTCCTCCCACTCCTGCAGGTGCGGGGCGACCTCGCGCCTCACGAACTCACGGGCGGACTCGCTCAGCGCGGCTCTCATCTCTTCCGGGTTCACAGCAGCCCCTCCTCGACGTTGACCATCCGCGACCGGACCCATTCACCAAGTCCCTTCGCCTGCGGGTCGAACCGGGTCGAGGAGGCGACGCCGTCCCCGAGGAGACCGTGGATCAGCACGTTCACCGCGCCCAGGTTCGGCAGTGGGTAGACCTCGACATCGAGGTCCTCCGCCTCCGGGACCAGCTCGCGCACCCGGTCCGGGGTGATCAGCTTGGTCAGCCAGGTGACCCGGGCCTCGCGTTTCCCGGGATCCTCGTGGGTCACCCACAGCCCGAGGTTCGCGTCGCCGCCCTTGTCGCCCGAGCGGGCATGGACGAAGGTGCCCAGCGGCATCCGCCGGGTGAGGTTGTCGGGCGGTGCTGGGAACGGCGAAGGTCGCTGGCCCTTGGTCTCGTCCACCCGCTGCCGATTTTGTGGATCCGCGACGACCTCACGCGTTCCGTCGGCGTGGACCACCGTGTGGGCGACCTGTCCGCGGTCGACGTACGCCGGACGGTAGACGCCGAACGGCGTCGGGGCCGGCGGCGGCCCGGTCATCGTGAAGCCCGGGTACGACGACAGTGCGAGCTGAACGGCCGCCGAGCTGAACGGCTTTCCCACCGGTCCCGCGTCGGGATCCTTGACCGTGCAGCGGAGCAGGCACGACGCGGCTTCCTCGGTGTCGGCGTCGGGATGGGGCACCGACGTGCGGGACCAGACAACCTCCGCCGGCGGGTTGCCGGACAGGGCCGTGGTCATCTGCAGATGCACCCAGTCGGCCTTGGCATCGATGTCGAGGCCGGTCAGGACGAACTCGACGGTGTTGCGGAAGCCACCGATCTCGTTGAGACAGACCTTCAGCTCCTCCGGGGGCGCCTCGCCGCGGACGCCGTCGACAGCAACCCGGTCCTGCCCCTGCTCGGTCAGCTCGATCGAGTCGAGGAGCGTGGTGACGTCGGGTCCGAGGTAGCGAGTGGACTGGATCTCGTAGACCAGCTGGGCGGTGACGGTGTCGACGGTGACCGCGCCCCCCGTGTCGTCGTGCTTGGTGATGACGCTGGACCCGTCCTCGGCCACCTCGGCGATCGGGAATCCGATCGGCGCCCCGTTGTGTCGGAGACTCCGGAAGCCGGAGAAGTTCCCGCCGCAGGCCTGGGGTCCGCACTCGATGATGTGGCCGGCCACGACAGCGCCGGCCAGCTCGTCGTAGGACGTTTCGTCCCAGCCGAAGCGGGAGATCGCCGGCCCGACGACGAGCGAGGCGTCGGTGACCCGACCGGTGACCACGATGTCGGCGCCTGCATCGAGAGCCCGGGCGATCCCGAAGCCCCCGAGGTAGGCGTTGGCGGTCAGCGCGCCCGGCCACAGGTCGAGGCCGCGGACGTCGTCGCCCTCGACGTGAGCGATCGACGGGGAGAGCCCCAGGCCGGTGGCGACCTCGCGGAGCCGGTCGGCCAGGCCGGCAGGGTTGAGGCCACCGGCGTTGGAGACGACCTTCACGCCTTGATCCAGGACCAGCCCGAGGCAGTCCTCGAGCTGACGGACGAAGGTCCGCGCGTAGCCCAGCGAGGTGTCCTTCATGGTGTCCTTGCCAAGAATCAGCATCGTCAGCTCGGCGAGGTAGTCGCCGGTCAGGTAGTCCAGTTCGCCTCCCTCGAGCATCTCGCGCATCGCGGAGATGCGGTCACCGTAGAAACCGGAGCAGTTCCCGATCCTGATCGCTTCCCGCCTCATGACTTGGCCTTCCTTCCCCCGCCGCTGCTGCCGGCGAAGCATTGTGCGATGTCGAGCCACGTGTCCGCGTCGGCGCCGAGCGCCACCAGGCCGGTGTCGTCGCGATGGATCCGCTGGGTGGCGAGCATGCAGAAGTCGAGCGCCGATCCGGTGAGTCGCTGGGCGGCGTCCTCGGGGCCCCAGGCCCACTGCTCGCCCGACGGCGCGACCAGCTCGATCCGGAACTCGTCGGCCGGAGGCTCGAGCCCCTGCACTCCGAAGGCGAAGTTCCGGGTCCGGACAGCGATGTGGGCCACGTGGCGGATCCGGTCGGTGGCTTCCACGCGGACACCGAGGGCGTCGTACACGTCGAGTCCGTGCGCCCAGGTCTCCATGAAGCGGGCGGTGGCCATCGACGTCGGCGACATGGGCGGTCCGAACCAGGGCATCTTCGCTCCCTGGGGCACCCCTCGCAGGGCATCGGCCAGCGACCTGCGGCCGGAGCGCCACCGTCCGAGCAGGGCAGGTGCACCGACCTGGGCCCCTTTCAGAGCAGCGGTGTCGACGGCGTGTTCAGGGTCCGCCAT
>JAKDNC010000206.1 GCA_030452025.1 Nocardioides sp.
TCGAACTGGTGAACGCTGCGCTGGCGACCGTCATCGACCCGGAGATCAAGCGCCCGTTCACCGACCTTAACATGGTCGACTCCGTGGACATCGCCGAGGACGGCCAGGTTTCGGTCGTCGTGCTGCTCACGGTCGCGGGCTGTCCGATGAAGGACACCATCACTCGTGACGTCACCGCCGCCGTCTCCCGAGTCCCGGGGGTCTCCGGGGTGGACCTCGAGCTCGGTGTGATGACCGCCGAGCAGCGCGCCGGCCTCCAGGAAGTGCTCCGCGACGGCCAGGCGCAGCGCGAGATCCCCTTCGCCCAGCCCGGATCACTGACCAAGGTCTACGCCATCGCCAGCGGCAAGGGCGGGGTCGGCAAGTCCTCGGTGACGGTCAACCTCGCGCTTTCTCTCGCCAAGCAGGGGATGCAGGTCGGCGTGCTCGACGCCGACATCTACGGCCACTCGGTCCCGGCCATGCTCGGCGTGGGCGACGCCCACCCCACCCAGGTCGAGGACCTGATCATGCCCGTCCCGACACCCTCGGGTGTCTCGGTCATCTCGATCGGGATGCTCAAGCCCCGTCGCGACCAGGTCGTCGCCTGGCGCGGCCCGATGCTGGACCGGGCCCTGGTCCAGATGCTCTCCGACGTCTACTGGGGCGACCTCGACGTCCTCTTGCTGGACCTTCCTCCCGGCACCGGCGACGTTGCCATCTCACTGGGTCAGCACCTTCCCAACGCAGAGGTGCTCGTGGTGACCACGCCCCAAGAGGCCGCCGCGGAGGTTGCGGAGCGGGCCGGCACCATGGCCTCGATGATGCACCAGCGTGTGGTCGGAGTCGTCGAGAACATGAGCTTTCTCGCCTGCCCGCACTGCGCCGAGGAAGGCAAGGAGCACAAGATCGAGGTCTTCGGCTCCGGTGGTGGCGATCGGGTCGCGGAGACACTCTCGGCCCGCTTCGGATACGACGTACGCGTCCTCGGCCGAATTCCGCTGGACCTGTCACTGCGCGAGGGGGGCGACGCCGGCAAGCCGATCGTCGAGGCAGACCCGACGGCGCCGGCCGCGCAGGAGCTCACCCGGATCGCCGACGACCTGTCCGGACGGGGCCGGGGACTGGCTGGCATGCAACTGGGATTGACCCCGACCAGTAAGTTCTGAGTCATGTTCGGCGTCGGCCTGCCTGAGATGGCAGTCATTGCACTCGTCGCCATATTTGTCTTCGGCCCCGACAAGCTTCCCGACCTGGCCCGCCAGGCCGGGCGGTTCCTCAAGCAGATGAAGTCCTACGCCAACGCGGCGCGCGACGATCTGCGCAACGAGCTGGGGCCGGAGTACTCCGACCTGGAGCTGCGCGACCTCGACCCCCGGACCATCGTGCGCAAGCACATCATCGAGGCGATGGAGGACGAGCCGGAGAAGCCGCAGCGCTCGGGGGAGCGCCCGCTGGCGGCCGGCGAGGCGCCTCCCTACGATGTCGAGGCCACCTGAGGGACCGGCAGAGCGGACCCGCTCAGTGACGCGACTGGATCGCGGCCAGCGCGCTGAAGGCGTGCAGGACCGGCTCGTGCGACTCGCCCACCAGTGCCTCCACGAAGTCCTCGCCGACCCGGTCCACGCGCCGCACCTCGACCTGGCCGCCGTCGACCAAGCGGAACTGGACGGCTGACCGGGCATCGGCGAGTCGCCGTAGCGCCGAGCCCAGGCCCACCTGCGCGGTCACCGGCCAGGCCTGCTCAGGCACGGCCCTCGGCGGCAGCCCACGCACCGATTCGAGGGCAGCGACGCGGAGGATCCACTCCGATCCGTGTGCCTCGACCAGGCACCAGCCCGACGCGACCCGGGCGAGCACGCCGTTCAGCGGGCCCACACCGAGGACCTGCAGCGACACCTGGGACCCGACGCCCGCCTGCAGCCGACCTGCGAGTGTGACCGCCGCGTACTCCGCCTGCGCGCGGTCGGCCGCCTCGAGCTCTCGGTCGAGGTGGTAGGCACTCTCCGCCTGCCCCTCGAGGTCGTCGAAGAGCGAGAAGAGTTGCTCATCCCAGGTCATGGAAGGCGAGCCTGCCGGCGCGGCTCTGGCACTGTCAATGACTTCGCACCATCTGTGGATGAACGGTTGACTTCACAATCATCCGAGCGTTGACTGATGCAAACACACGCAAACGAAAGCATTGAGCAATGTCTCGGAAGAATTGCATCGCTGGGTTCCGCCCGTTCGCCCGTTGCTGCGTCCTCTGGCTGGCGACCACGGTCGGCGTGCTCGCCACGCTGTCCTTCGTCTGGGGGGAGCTGCCCACCAGCGCCACGCTGGAGCGCCGGAGACTCGATGCGGTGCCGTTCGACGCACTGCTGGTCGGCGGCTGTGCCGTGGCCCTCGCGGCCTGCGCCTGCTGGCTTTGGCTGGTCACCAGCCTGGTTACGCTCGAGGCGTTGACCGGCCTGCCGATGTGGCGCGCCGGCTGTCCCGACCGGCTTCGACGGACCCTGCTCGCGGCCTGTGGCCTGGCCTTGGTCGCGGGCGTCTCACCGGTCCTGCCCGCCTCGGCCGACACCAGCGTCGGCCTACCGCCCACCCCGGCCGGCCGGGAGCGGACAGTCCTCAACGGGTTGCAGGTCCCCGACCGGCCCAGCATCGAGGACCCGACCCACACCGCACGTGCACCGGCGACTCGCGCCGACGCCGATCAAAGCACTGGTGGCCACGCTCACAGCGGCGGGAAGGCCTCCGCCGGGAGGCCCGGGGCCGACCAGGTCCGGGTTCAACCCGGGGACACCCTCTGGGGCCTGGCCAGCGCACGTCTCCCCGAAACCGCCACAGACACGGGCATAGATGACGCCTGGCGCCAGATCTGGGCAGCCAACCGCGACCTCGTCGGTGACGACCCAGACCTCATCCACCCCGGCAGCGTGCTGCGCATGCCCGATCAGAAGGAGCACCGATGACCAGCTACGACAACGTGACGTCCCTGATGAGCGCACGGAGCGCTCCGCAGCATCCCAGCGTGCAGGGGACGTTGGCGCTCAATCTCGAGTCCGATCTCACTCCCCCGCAGACCGTCGAACTACCCTCCGCGAGTGGCGCCGACGTGGTCGCGGTGCCTCCTCCCGTGCGCCGTGACCTGCAGCGCTGGGCGCTCACCTTCGCCCAGGCCTGTGTCGAAGTGGTCGGCGGCGACCGGCCGGTTTCCCAGCTGGTGCGGTGGACGACCCCGCACATCCACGACGAGCTCGCCTACCGGGCCGGGGTGATCGCCCGGGCGGGCGTGCACAGATCCGGACGGGGCCGCGGGCGCCAACTCGCAGTGCGACCCCAGGTGCAGAACGTGCGCACCTGCTTCATCACCGACGACATCGTGGAGCTCTGCGCCCGGGTGAGGTACGGCCCCCGCAGCCGGTTCCTTGCCGGTCGGCTCGAGGTCCTCACTGGGCGATGGCAGTGCACCGCCCTGGAGTTCGGCTGAAGCGGAACGACAGAGACAAGCTCCCCGGCCAGAACCTGCCACCCGGGACCAACGGCGCCACCCGGGGGGGGCGCCCACCGGGGGAAACCGAGCGCCGAGATCAGCCGTTGGCGCGCGTGGTCAGGCCCGTCGGACCGCCCGGTGCACCATGGCACTTCTTGTACTTCTTGCCCGAGCCACAGGGACAGTCCGCGTTGCGGCCGACACCGGCGTAGGGGTCATCAGCGTTGCTCGCCGACTGCGCGACGACCTCGGCCTCGCCGTCCTCGTCCGGACCGGTGTAGGAGAGCTTGGCCGGCTGCTGCGGCGCCTGAAGGCCCTTGGCCTTGATCCGCGGTGAGGACGGGTTGGCAGCCTTGATCCGGGGACGTGCTGCCTCGGCGACCTCTTCCTCGCCGGACTCCTCGTCGGTGCCCTCACCCTCGAACTCGCTGCCGTCGTCCTCCGACAGCTCGACGTCGAGGTTGAAGAGATAGCCGACCGACTCTTCCTTGATGCCATCCATCATCGCCTGGAACATGTCGAAGCCCTCACGCTGATACTCCACGAGCGGGTCACGCTGGGAGTAGGCACGCAGGTAGATCCCCTCACGCAGGTAGTCCATCTCGTAGAGGTGGTCGCGCCACTTGCGGTCCAGGACGGAGAGGACGACGCGTCGTTCCAGCTCGCGCATGGTGTCCTCACCCAGCGTCTCCTCACGCTCGAGGTAGGCCTTCTGCGCGTCCTTCTGGAGGGTCTCGATCAGTTCTTGGCGGCCCAGCGCGGCCCGGCCACCCGCCTGCTCCTCGACCCCGGCCACGGTGAGGCTGATCGGGTAGAGCTGCTTGAGCGCTGTCCAGAGATGGTCCAGGTCCCACTCCTCGGCGAAGCCCTCGGTGGCTCCGACCACATAGTCGTGGACGACGTCGTCGATGAACGTCGTCATCTGCGTCTTGAGGTCCGCCCCCTCCAGCACCTCACGCCGCTCGGCATAGATGACGTGGCGCTGGCGATCCATCACGTCGTCATACTTGAGGACGTTCTTGCGGGACTCGAAGTTCTGCGACTCGATCTGGCCCTGGGCGTTGGCGATGGCGCCGGTGACTCGCTTGTGCTCGATGGGCACGTCGTCGGGCACCTTCAGCACGGTCATGATGCGGTCCACCCAGTCAGACTTGAACAGGCGCATCAGCTCGTCCTCGAGCGACAGGTAGAACCGGGACTCGCCGGGGTCGCCCTGACGTCCGGAACGTCCACGGAGCTGGTTGTCGATCCGGCGGGACTCGTGGCGCTCGGTGCCGACGACGTAGAGGCCACCGGCCTCCTTGACCGTGTCGTGCTCGGACTTGACCTGGTCCTTCACCTTCTCGACGGTCTGGTCCCAAGCTGCTTCGTACTGTTCGGCGGTCTCGCCGGTCGGCTCGAGCCCCTGTTCACGGAGATTCTCGTCGGCGATGAAGTCGACCGACCCACCGAGCATGATGTCTGTGCCTCGACCGGCCATGTTGGTGGCCACGGTGACCGCACCCTTGTGGCCGGCCAGGGCGACGATCTTGGCTTCGTTCTCGTGCTGCTTGGCGTTCAGGACGGTGTGCGGAATGTTCTTCTTCTTCAACAACCCGGCGAGGAGCTCGGACTTCTCCACCGACACCGTGCCGACCAGCACCGGCTGGCCGTTCTTGTGCCGCTCGACGATGTCGTCGCACACGGCGAGGTACTTCGCCTCCTCGGTGCGGTAGACGAGGTCGGGCTGGTCGTCGCGCGCCATTGGCTTGTTGGTCGGGATCGGGACGACGCCGAGGCCGTAGATCTTGTCGAACTCCGATGCCTCGGTCATCGCCGTGCCGGTCATGCCCGAGAGCTTTTTGTAGAGGCGGAAGTAGTTCTGCAGGGTGACGTTGGCGAGCGTCTGGTACTCCTCGCGGACGGTCACGCCCTCCTTGGCCTCGATGGCCTGGTGCAGACCGTCGTTGTAGCGGCGACCGGCCAGCATCCGGCCGGTGTGCTCGTCGACGATGAGCACTTCGCCGTCCATGACGACGTACTCCTTGTTGTTCCGGAACAACTCCTTGGCCTTGATGGAGTTGTTCATGAAGGAGATCAGCGGGGTGTTCACCGAGTCGTACAGGTTGTCGATACCGAGGTAGTCCTCAACCACGGTGATGCCGGGCTCGAGCACGGAGATGGTGCGCTTCTTCTCGTCGACCTCGTAGTCGACGTCGAGCGTCATGCTCCGCGCGATCTTGGCGAACTCGGCGTACCACTTCACCTCGTCCTGGGTGGGGCCGGAGATGATCAGCGGGGTGCGGGCCTCGTCGATGAGGATGGAGTCGACCTCGTCGACGATGGCGAAGCCATGGCCGCGCTGCACGCAGTCATCGATCCGCGAGGCCATGTTGTCGCGGAGGTAGTCGAAGCCGAGCTCGTTGTTGGTGGCGTAGGTGACGTCGCAGTTGTAGGCCTCGCGGCGCTCCGCCGGACGCATCGACGGCAGGATCACCCCGGTAGTCAGGCCCAGGAAGTGGTGGATGCGCCCCATCATCTCGGACTGGAACTTGGCCAGGTAGTCGTTGACCGTGACGATGTGGACGCCTTGGTCTGCCAGGGCGTTGAGGTAGGCAGGCAGGGTGGCGACGAGCGTCTTCCCCTCGCCCGTCTTCATCTCGGCGATGTTGCCGAGGTGCAGTGCGGCACCGCCCATGATCTGGACGTCGAAGTGGCGCTGGCCGAGCACTCGCTGCGCTGCCTCACGCACGGTGGCGAACGCCTCCGGCATGATGTCGTCGAGCGACTCCCCCTTCTCCAGGCGCTCCCTGAACTCGGCGGTCATGCCGCGGAGTTCGTCGTCGCTCATCTTGACGAAGTCGTCCTCGATGGCGTTGACGGCCTTGGCGATCCCTTCGAGTTCACGAAGGATCTTGCCCTCGCCGATGCGGAGGATCTTGTCGAGGATGGCAGGCACGAGCGGGTACTCCCTGGGGTAGTTGGCCGAGCAGGAGGTGATCGCGCACACGAATCACCGCCGCGGGCCATCGTACCCACGGAACAAAGATTCATCCCTGTTGAGGGGCCACCGAATCAGTGGCGGGCGATCTCCGCGGCAAGCGCCGGGGCCAGGTCACCGCGGGGCTCGACCACC
>JAKDNC010000207.1 GCA_030452025.1 Nocardioides sp.
TCCTACGGACCACGGCCCCACGAGGGTCAGCGGCTTGTGCGCAGGTGCTCCCGCCCAGGTGCTCCCGCCCAGGCGACACGACGGGCTGTGGTCAGCGGAACCGCGGATCAGTGGTGTCCTCAGACTCGTCCTGGCGCGGGCCAGCCCTGTGCGCCGGCCCGAGCGGACGATTGCGGGTGCGCACCACCCGGATGCCGTATGCACCGGCGCTCAGCGCGCAGATGGCCGCGGACAGGATGAGCCAGCGCTCGAGGAACGGCTCCTGGGTCTGTCCGGTGGCGTGGTTGTAGGACGAAGCGCCCTGCTCGATGATGCCGGGCAGGAACAGCAGGAGCAGGAGTCCGATCGCGAGCGCCGGGACGCGGAGGTGGTTGACGAGCGACACGTTCGCCGGGAGCTTCGAACCACGGCCCCGGCGCAGGGCCCCGCCCAGCAGACGGTCGGCGAGCGCATAGACCGGGAACAGGACGAAGTCGTGGAGCAGGACGGCGCCCAGGAACCACAGCAGGATCGACTGCCACCACACGTCGGGGTCCCAGAGCTCACCGAAACCCAGCACGGAGACGGCGTACGCCGCCAGCGCGAGCGAGGCCAGCACCACCAGCAGGTGCAGAGACCCGGCGCCGTACGAGTCGCGGAGGCGAGCGCGTGCCGCGGCCATCTCACGCCCTCCGGAACGAGATTGCGCTGACCCACTTGGTGTTCAGCACTCCGGGCATGGCCGGCACGATGATCCTGGCCGGGTAGCCGTGGTCGAGGGACAGCTCGCTTCCGTTGACGTGCAGCGCAAGCAACGCGTCGCCGTGGGTGACCTGCCCACGGTTGAGATCCGACTCCTTGAAGGCGCCGGACTTCTCGAGCGAGGTGACGTCGGCTCCATCTGGTGCCCTGACGCCGGCCAGCTCTGCGAGGTCCCGCAACCGCACACCGCTCCACGTCTGGGTCGTGGACCATCCCTCGACACAGGCGATCGGCAGGACCGCGGTGTGCTGCGGGAGAGCCAGCAACGAGTCACGATCCCGCTCGACGTCCTCGTCGCCACCGGACAGGGTGAGCCGCCAGCCGTTGCCGGTCGCGTCGGGGTTGATTCTGGCGGCTTCGGCGGTGCGGTTGATCTGGAAGCCGTTCGGCCCGTCACCGCCGTCGCGACCGCGCGGCAACAGGACCGCGAGTGGGCGGGTGAAGCCGCCGATGGTCTGCCCGGCGGTCAGCGCGAACACCATCAGCGAGCCACCGCCGACGAGGGCAAGGGCGCCACGACGGCTCACGGTCGGAGGTGCCGGCTCAACGGCGACCAGGCCGTCGGCGTCGAGGGGCTCGGGGTGGGTGTCCGCGAGTCGGGTCCGGAGCATGTCATGGAAGGAACGGCTGCGCAGTGAGGACAACATGCGGGGCAGCTTGAGGATCACGTGGGCGACGAAACCTGCGATGAACACCCAGGCGCCGTAGTAGTGAGCGGTGTAGAAACTGAAGCCGAAGATGTAGTCGTACTGGATGTTGAGGACGCCGGTGATGATCTCGAACAGGATGCCACCGACGAGCATCAACAGCGAGAGCCGCTCCAGGACCTGGGCCACCGAGCGGGCCGGGGGCCACGTGAACAGCCTGGGGACCACCGACCACAGCTTGGCGAGCACGACCGGGATGAGGACCAGGCCGAGAGTCACGTGCAGGCCCTGGTTGAGCCGGAACAGCCAGTAGGGGTTGGTCGGCCAGTCGAAGAGCGGCAGGTGCAGCCAGCCGACGTCGCCCGGCCGCGCCTGGGTGCCGTAGGCGACGTAGGAGAGCAGTCCGGTGATCGTGACGATCGGCAGGGTGACCAGGAGGACGGACGCGAAGACGGACGTGAGCCACGGTCCCCGGAGGGGACTTCGCCACGACCGGGGATCCAGACCGGGTGGACGGTGTTCGTCGAGCATGCGCCAGAGCCGGGCAGGGAATCCATAGCCCTGTTCGGGCGCGCCCGGGGGAGAGCTCATCGGTGACCCCTCCCTGTCGTTCATCGCGTCGTTCTCGCCCGTGTCCGGTGCTGCAGGGTCGCGACGTGTCGGCCGGCCATGCTGACCAGATCCGTGACGACCAAGTCCGCGGCGCCGGCCACATCATCGATCGCCTCCACCCCGACGGTAGCCCAATCGAAGGATCCGCTGAATCGGTCGCCGACACGCAGGTGAACATCCGCATGGATGGACACGGCTCCGGCACTGGCCAGCTCCACCAGCGCGGTCCCGCGCGGCGCCAGGAGTTTCGCGACGCGTCGGAGCAGATGCTCGGGTCGGCCACCGAGACCGACGTTGCCGTCTGCGAGCAGCACGTGAGTCCATGAGCCCGTTCCGGGCAAGTCTGTGAAGGCATCGCGGCACAGTGCCGGTGCTCCGCGCGCCTTGGTCAGCCGGACGGCCTCGGATGAGATGTCCACGCCCAGGACGTCCACACCCCGGTCCTGCAGGGCGCCGCTCAACCGACCGGGCCCGCACCCGAGGTCGAGCGTGGTTCCGCGACAGCGGTCGACGAAAAGGGCATGGTCACTGGGAGAGGCGGCGCCGGTCCAGCGGTCCGTCGCGAGAGGTCGGTGACGACCGTCGGAATGGACCAGCTCGCACGACCGTCCTGAGAACGCGGCGTCCAGCGCTTCCGCGGTGGTCATCGTGGTGGGGATCGTCGACATGGTGGAGTCCGTCACGGTCGCAGGGGAGTTGGTCATGGGCCTGGAAGGGCCTGGTGTGCGGGAGGCCGAAACAGACACGCCCAACCCCCCCCACCCCCCCCCCACGGTCGGGGAGCCCCCCCCACCGCAGGGTCCCGCAGCGGTGGCTGCGGGACCCGAACGTGTCGGACGGCATGTCATTCAGATGACTGTCACTTGGTGTTGACGGTGATCTTGGCGACGCCCACGAGGAGGCCGGGCTTGACGGCGTCGGTCTTGAACGTTTCGTTCAGGAGCGGAGCCGCCACGTCCGAGATCGAGACCTTGGTGCCCTCGAGGATCGCGGTGTCGCCCTCGGCCTGCAGCGGCTTGAGCGTGCTGCCGTTGAGCTCGAACAGGTAGGCGCTCGTCGCTGCCACCTTGCCGTTGACCGTGACGTCACCGTAGACCCGCGACACACCGGGGTCGACGTTGAAGTTCGTCAACTCGACCTTCGTGTCGCCCGCGGTCAGCGAGAGACCGGAGCCCTCGTGCTGGATCTGGCCCACCACGTAGTTGGGCACCGAGCCGGGCTCGAAGACCGACACGTTGCCGCCGCTGATCGGGAACACGAGCGAACCATCGGTCAACTTGGCGCTGCCGGTCACGCCGGGCGTCAGCTTGAGTGACGCCAGCGCGTCAGTGAAGCCCTTGTCGAGCGCGATCGCGGTGTTCTGCCCGGTGAGCGCGTCGATGGAAGCGACCGGCTGGGGAGCCTCGGTCGAGGACGACGAGTTGCTGTCGGATGAGTTGTCGGCCGAGGCTGCATCGTCGGTTCCGCAGGCCGTGAGCGGGAGGGTGAGCACTGCAGCGGCGGCGATGCCGGCGAAGATGCGCTTCGGAGTGGAGTTGAGAGTAGCCATGAGAGAAACACTTCCCTTTGTTGCATTCAATTTCGTGCCTGTCATGAGGTATTCGGCACTGTGGGGGAGGTGGATTGGATGCTGAGGGTCTTTTCTCGATCTCGTATCCATCGGCAGCTGGTGTCAATGGCCAGTTTCTGGTCCCCGCTGGTGGCCAAGTAGAAGTCCCCACTCTTCGTCGGATTCTCAGGTGGTCTTGATCCGGGTCCCTCCGTTCTGGCGGGCTTGTTTCATGCGGTAGGAGTCGCCGTCGGTGACGACGGTGTGGCAGTGGTGCAGGAGCCGGTCGAGCATGCTGACTGCGGTGGTGTGCTCGGGTAGGAACCGGCCCCAGGCCTCAAATGGCCAATGGCTAGCGACGCCAAGCGAGCGGCGTTCGTAGGCAGCAGCGATGAACCGGAACAACAGCTGTGCTCCGGTGTCATCGAGCGGAGCGAAGCCGAGCTCATCAAGCAGGATCACGTCGTTACGCAGCAGGGTGTCGATGACCTTGCCGACCGAGTTGTCGGCCAGGCCTCGGTAGAGGGTCTCGACGAGGTCGGCGGCGGTGAAGTACCGGACCCGGTGCCCTGCCTCGACCGCGGCGTGACCGAGCGCCACGAGGACGTGGGACTTCCCCGTCCCGGCGGGCCCGATCAGACACACGTTCTCGGCCGCACGGACCCACTCGAGCGAGGCGAGGTAGGCGAACGTCGCGGCGGGAACCGAGGAGGCAGTGACGTCGAAACCATCGAGGGTCTTGGTCACTGGGAACGCCGCAGCCTTCAGCCGGGCTTTGGCGTTCGACTCGTCGCGGGCAGTGATCTCTGCCTCGATGAGGGTCCGGAGGAACTCCTCGGGTGACCACCTCTGGGTCTTCGCGGTCACGAGGAGCTCGGGTGCCAGGTGTCGCATCGCGGCCATCTTCAACCGCTTCAACCCCTCGGTCAGATCAGCCGCCAGCGGCGGCGGGCTCGACGCGGTCACGACGACTCACCCCCATCGGTGCCGGCGCCGATCTTGTAGGCGTCCAGCGACCTGGTCGGCACCTTCGGCAGGGTCAGCACGACGGCGTCGTCGAACGCCTGCCCGACGGGGCGGGGACTCGGTGCCCCACCACGTGCGCCACCGGTGGCCAGGATCGAGCGGATGTCACCTGCACGCCAGCGGCTGAACTCCACGGCCCGCTCCAACGCAGCGATCAGTGCGTTGGTGCCGTGGGCGGCACCCAGGTCGAGGACCTCGACGATCTCGCTGGACAGTTTCGTCACGCCGGCGGCGGCGGCACCAGTCAAGAACGCCTCAGCGGCCGGCCCCAAAGCGAGAAAGTCCTTCTCTGGTTGGGTTCTGGGCCTCGCAGCCCGTGATGGTTTGTCGGGTCGCGGGTGGTCGTAGTGGGCATCGAGGATGCTGACCTCACCCGGCGCGACCAGGTCGTGTTCGGCATGGACTTCGCCGGTGACGGGCTCGATGACGCGCAGGACCTGGTCGTCGACCACGACGGTCACGACCTTGCCGATCAGCCGGTTCGGAACCGAGTACCGACCCGACGCGAACCGGACACACGACAGCTTGTCGACCTTCCTGGTCGTCGGCCTGGCACCGAACTCAGCACGCAGCGACGGCAGCTCACCCAGCAGCGGCAGTTCGGCCTCGAGCCGCTCGACCGGGACCGCGCAGATCTCCGAATGCAGGTTCGCATTGACCTCGACGCACCACGCCGCCGCGGAGTGGTTGCGGTCGGACAGGCTGCTCGACGTGCTGCCGATGAGCGGGACCATCAGGTCGGTCTTGGCGTAGCCGACGAGGTTCTCCACCATCCCCTTCGACTGCGGGTCAGCGGCCTCGCAGAAGTCGGGCCTGAACCGGTAGTGGCTGGCGAACCGGACGTAGTCCGGGGTCGGCACGACGACGTTGGCGACAACCCCGGCCTTCAGACACCCCATCCGGTCAGCCAGGACAACCTTCGGGACCCCGCCGAGCTCCTCGAAGCACTCAGCCAGCATTCCCATCGTGGTGGTGGACTTCTCATCGGCAGCGAAGCGGACGAACCGGAAACGCGACCACGCGAGCACAGCGCAGAACACGTGCAGCATCACGCCGTCAACCTTCAAGACACCCCAGTCGATCATCAACGTCTCACCCGGGGCCCACACCGCCGGACGGCGACCGCGATGCCCGGAGTGCTCGTTTCGCCATGCCTGCTTGGCATCTGCGACCAGACGCCGGAAGTTCCGAGCTGAGCCGTCGTAACTCGCGGCGACCGCTTCGGGCAGCAGCCGCTTCGCGGTGATCCGCCCGGTCGTGGCCTCGACACGCTTCGCGACGAGATCGGCAACCTCGTCGTAGTTCCGGACCCGCGGGGGCGGCGGGGCCCCCCCCCCCTCCCCCCCGACCCCCCCCCCCCGGGGTGCGGGCCCCCCCGGGGGCGCCCCCCCCCCCACGACCGCCCCAGCGGTGCTCGCAGCCCCATTCGCTGCGTTGTGAGCCTCGATGACCCGCTTCACGGTCTTGTGGGTCGTGCCGCACATTTCTGCGGCTCCCCGATAAGTGCCTACATCTCGATAGGCCGAAATGACGTCCATACGTTCCCTCGCGCTCTTCAATGGAGGCTCCTGCGTGGTGGCGGTCGGCTGGCTGGTTACCGCCACCGTCACCACGCAGGACCTCGCGGGCTCTCACGACACGACGAAGAGTGGGGACTTTCTACTGGCCACCACTGGGGACCACTACCTGGCCACCAGTGGGGACTTTTTCATGGCCACGGACAAGCTGGCGGATCTCGTCTTCCATCTCTGTCCGGCGGCACGCTCCAGCGGAGTCGGTGCCAGTTCGGCTTCGCGGTTCTCACGCCCTCAGGGGGTGCCCCAGTTGCCCAGGGTGCCTTCGTCGATCACCCACCGCGGGAAGACGCTCAGCTCTGGGTGAGCACCACACTGGGCTCGTCGCGTCAGCGAGAGCGGTGCCCCACCCGCGGACGCGGTCGGGCTGGGTT